>NZ_JBPGXU010000026.1:0-41975 GCF_056755675.1 Luteibacter sp. KNZ12-1A
GGCGATGGGTGCTTGCCTCAGGCAGGCTGGCCCGCTGCCGCGGGATCGCCGCTGAAGCGGCTCCCACAAGTCACGGCGCGAGGCGACGCGTGATCGAATCCGCCATCGACTCGAGAATCAGGAAACATGAAGTGGCACCGGCGTCCACGGTGCCGATGGAGCGTTCACCCAGTCGCGCCGCGCGGCCGATCCTGGCCTGCATGTCCCTGGTGGAATCCTTGCCCTTCTCCGCCGCCGCCGACATCGCGGCCAGGGCCTCGATAAAGCCGCCACCTTGCGCCAGCGCTTCGCGATAGGCGGCCTCGGCCGGCACCAGCGTGTCCATCAAGGTCTTGTCGCCGACCTTCGCGCCGCCCAATTCCTGGACCGACGCGACGCCCGCGGCCAGCGCCTGCCCGAACAGCGCCGCGTCGAGTGTGTCGTGTCCCCTAAAGGCGAGCTGGAATTCGAGGAAGAAGCTGCCGTATAGCGGCCCCATCGATCCACCGATGTCGTCCATCAAGGCCATCGTCAGGGCTTCGAACGCCTCGCCCCCGCCGCGCACGCCTTCGGCATCCATGCGTTCGGCGCACAAGGCGAACCCCTTGGCCATGTTGATGCCGTGATCGCCGTCGCCCGTGGCGGCATCGATCTCGGAGAGGTAGTCGCGATTGGCACGGATCGTCGCGACGAGGCCATCGACGATGAAACGCCCGTCGGAAAGCGGAAGCGAAAGGACGGTCGTCATGCCAGCACCTTCAGGCCGATGCTCGAACAGGGATGGGCGAGGCAAGTCTTCAGTTCGTCGTCGAGCCGGGTCAGTGTCAGCGTGATGCCGTTCATTTCGAGCGAGGTGAACAGGTTGCCGACGAAGCGGAAGGCGACGACGGCGCCGGCGGCTTCGAGTTGCTCGGCGACATCGGCATAGAAGATGTACTGCTCCATCAAGGGCGTGGCGCCGAGCCCCGAGACGAGGACCGACACTTCGTCGCCCTTGGCCAGGGGGAAGTCGGGAAGGATGATGTCCAGCATCATCTTCGCCATGTCCCTGGACGACACCGTCTTCGTTACCTGCACGCCGTGCTCGCCGTGATGGCCGATGCCGACCTCCATCTCGCCATCGGCGATGTGGAAGTTGGCCTTGCCCGCGGCGGGGATGGTGCAGGCGGAAAGTCCGATGCCCACCGAGCGGGTGGCATCGATCGCCTTCTGCGCGGTGGCGATCACTTCGTCGAGGCTGCCACCCAAGGCGGCGCGGGCGCCACCGCATTTCCACATGACGATCTCGCCGGCCACGCCACGGCGCTTTTCGCGTTCGGTCTTCGGCGCGGAGGCGACATCGTCGTTGGCCACCACGGTCTTCACCGTGATGCCCTGGGCGGCGGCCATCTTCACCGCCATCTTCACGTTCATGTTGTCGCCGGCGTAGTTGCCGTAGAGGCAGGCCACGCCCGCGCCGCGGTCCGCGGCCTTGAAGGCATCGAGGAAGCTCTTCGCCGTGGGCGACGAAAAGATCTCGCCGATGGCGACGGCGTCCAGCAAGCCCGGACCGACATAGCCGAGGAAGGCGGGTTCGTGTCCGGAACCGCCGCCCGTGACCAGGCCGACGGAGCCTTCGGGTTTCTTCGTGGCGACACCGATCACGCGCGGGTTCGCGCTATCCAGCGCCATCTCGGGATGGGCGGCGACGATGCCGCGTACCATGTCTTCGACGACCTTCTCGGGGTCGTTGATCACTCGGTTCATTACGTGTGGTTCCTGAAAACTTGGAGTGTGCGCCGGAGGGGCTCAGGGTTCGAGTACGACTTTCAAGGAATGTTCACCGCGCTCCATCACCGCGAAGGCTTCGGCGAACCTCGCCAGCGGGAACTTGTGGGTGACGATATCGCGCACGTCGATCTTGCGCTGCCCGATGAAGTCGATGGCGCGCGGATACATGTACGGTCCCAGGTGCGACCCGAGCACGTCCAGTTCCTTGCGGTCACCGATGATCGACCAGTCGACCGTGGCCTCGTCGTTGAACACGCTGAACTCGACGAAGCGGCCGAGCTTGCGCAGCATCGCCATGCCCTGGTTCACGGCCCGGTGATGGCCGGTCGCCTCGATGTAGATGTCGCAACCGTAACCGCCCGTGATCGCCTTGATCTTCGCCACCACGTCTTCCTGGCCCGGATTCCATACCTCGTCCGCGCCCATGCGCAGCGCCAGCGCCGCGCGCTCGGGCTTCATGTCGAGCACGATGAGCTTCTTCGGGTTGCGCAGGCGTACCGCGCCGATGATGCCGAGGCCGAGCGTGCCGGCGCCGGCCACGACGACGATGTCGTCGAAACCCACGTCCGCACGGTCCGCCGCGTGCAGCGAGCATGCCAGCGGCTCGATGAGGATCGCTTCGTCCGGCGGGATCTCATCGGGCACCTTGTGCACGATGCCTTCCCTGGTGAAGATCATGTACTCGGCCATGGCGCCCTGCACGTTTTTCTGGAAGCCGTAGAGATCGTGCTTCTGGCACATCCAGTACTGGCCGTGGTTGCAGAAGCGGCAGCCCCAGCACGGCACGATCTGTTCGGAGATCACGCGGTCGCCGACGGCGACGCCACGCTTCCCGGCCCCTGGCCCCAGCGCGACGACACGGCAGACGAACTCGTGGCCGGGAATCATCGGCGGCTTCACGTAGCGCGGCTGCTCGTCGTCACCCCAGAACGATGGCGCGCCGCGATAGGTCTTGATGTCGCCCATGCAGATGCCGACCAGTTCCACCTTGGTCAGTATCTCGTCCGGGCCCGGGGTGGGCACGGGCACTTCCTCGAGGCGATAATCCTCGGGTGCGTAGCAGACCACGGCCTGCATGGTCTTGGGGATGGATGGGATGGCGCGCGCTTCGCTCGGTTCGATGACGGTGGACATGGGTCGCCTGCGTGTTCTGCGGAAGGGATTACTGGACGGTGTAACCGCCGTCGATCACCACGTTCTCGCCGGTGATCATCGCGGCCGCGTCGGAGAGGAGGTAGAGCACCATCGCGGCGATCTCGGCGGGCTGGGCGAAACGCCCCATGGGAATCTGCTTCTTCGCCCGCTCGCCGACTTCGCCGGCCCAGGCCTTCTTGCCCAGCTCGGTCTCGACCACGGTGGGCGATACGGCGTTGACGGTGATACCCGAGGCGGCCCATTCGATCGCCAGCACCTTGGTCATGCCGACGATGGCCGCCTTGCTGGCGCAATAGGCCACGTGGCGATCGAGCGCGACCACGGCCGCCTGCGAGGCGAGGTTCACGATACGGCCGCGGCCGGCAGCCATCATCGGCTTCGCGACGGCCTGGGCCACGAAGAACGAGGCCTTCAGGTTCACGTCCATGGTCGTGTCCCAGCCGGCTTCGGTCACGTCCACGGCCTTGTCGAGGATCGCCACGCCCGCGCTGTTGACGAGGTGATCGATGCGCCCGAAACGCTTCATCACGGTGTCGACGGCGGCGTGCACCTGAGTGAGGTCGCGTACGTCGAGCGTGACGCCGATGTGCTTGCCCGCTTCGCCCGGGAGCGTGGCGGCGATATCCGCCACGTCCGGCCGCAGGTCGAGCAACGCCACCGAGGCGCCGCGCGAGGCGAGCAGTTCGGCGCAGGCGAAACCGATGCCCGCGCCACCGCCGGTGACGACGGCCACCTGGCCGCCGAGGTCGAATGCGTCGTTCCAGAATGAGCTCATGATCAGCCGCCCGTCACCTGCTTGTACAACGCATCCGCGTTCTGCGGAGTGACCGGCACCCAGGGCAGGATATAGCTGGCGGCCTTGCCGTCGGCCCATTTCACCTGGTTGCCGTAGCGCTGCCAGATCACCGAACGCGGCTTGTAGCTGTCGCCGATGAGCTTGGCCAGCGTCACGTCGAGCGCGCCTTGCGATTGCGCCTGGGCATCCTGCAGGAAGGTGGTGATCTCACCGGCCTGGGCCGCCTTGATCGCGTCGGGCATGCCGTCGATCGAGGTGATCGGCACGTCCTTGGGCGAGACGCCATGCGATTTCAGGGCCTGCAGCGCGCCAAGGGCCATGTCGTCGTTCTGCGAGACGATGCCGGCGATCTGCTTGGGATGCGCGTTCAACCAGTCCTCCGTGAGGCTCAGTGCCTGGGCGCGGTCCCAGTTGGCCGTCTTCTTCTCGATGATCTTGATGCCCGGGTTCTTCGCCAGTACTTCCAGCTCGCCCTTCTCGCGATCGATCTGCGCCGACTGCCCGATCGGGCCCTGGATGATGACGACGTTGCCCTTGCCGCCGATCTGTTTCGCGAGCGCCGCCGCCTGGAGCCGGCCGCCCTCCACGTCGTCGTTGCCGACGTAGACGACCTTGTCCGAGGCGACCTTGGTGTTGGAGGCGACCACCGGGATGTCCTCGGCCATGGCGTGGCGTACCGCGCCCACGCTGGCCTTGGTGTCGATCGGCACGAAGATGATCGCGTCGTAATGCTGCGTGATCATCGTCTCGATCTGGTTGTTCTGCGTGTTGGCGTCGTAGTTGCCGTCGAAGACGGTGATCTGGACCGTGCCGTCCTTCACCGCGGGATGTTCCTTGATCGACTTCACCCAGGCCTGCATGAACTGGCCCTTCAAGCCGTAGACGGCGGCACCGATCTTGTAGGTCTTCGCTTCGACGGCGCCCGCCATGAGGGTGCTCGCGGCCAGCATGCAGACAAGGAGCTTGCGCAATTTCATGTGTTTCTCTCCGTGGAATGGGAGCGCCGGTTCAGCGCTGTTTCTTGCGGGATACGTCGAGGAGCACGGCCAGGACGATGATCAGTCCCTTGGCGACCTGCTGGTAGTACGAGGACACACCGAGGAGGTTGAGGCCGTTATTGATGACACCGATGAGCAGCGCGCCGAACAGCGTGCCGACCAGGCTGCCGGTGCCGCCAGACAGGCTGGTCCCGCCGATCACCACCGCGGCGATCGCGTCGAGCTCGTAGGAAAGGCCCGCCTGCGGCAGCGCCGAGGTGGTGCGCGCGGAAAGGACCATGCCGGCGAGTCCGGCAAGCAGGCCCGAGACCACATAGACGGAGAAGATCACCTTGCGCACGCCGATGCCGGAGGTGCGCGCGCTCTTCTCGTTGCCGCCGACCGCGTATACATAGCGGCCGTAGGTCGTGTATTTCAGGACCATCCAGAACAGCAGCGCCACGGCGGCGAAGATCACGATAGGCATGCTCAGCGGGCCGAGCTTGCCATCGCCGAGCGAGAGATAGCCGTCCGGCAGGTCGGCGACGGGGCTGCCGTCGTTGACGATATAGGTGAGGCCACGGGCGACGCTCAGCATGCCCAGCGTCGCCACGAACGGTGGCACCGAGAGGCGCGCGACGACGAAGCCGTTCACCGCGCCCAGCACGGCGCCCGCGAGCAGGCCGGCGCTGAGGGCGGCGAGCACGCCGTGGCCCTGCGCGGCGACGAGCCCGCTGCAGATCCCCGCGAAGGCGAGGATCGAGCCCACGGAGAGGTCGATGCCCTTGGTCAGGATGACGTAGGTCATGCCGATCGCGAGGATGCCGTTGATCGAGGTCTGCCTGAGGATATCCATCAGGTTCCGCGCGGTCAGGAAGTACTCGCTGGAGAACGCGAGCACCACGCAAAGCACGACGAAGATGATCGGCATCGCGAAGCGGTCGATGAAGGTGCGCATCCGCTGCCGCGGCGCGACGGGTGCCGTTGCCGGCGTGGTGAGGGTCTGTGCGTTCATGAGGCGAGATGCAGCAGGGTTTCCTGGGAGAGGTTGTCGTCGTCGCGCGTGGCGACGATCCGGCCGCCCTTGAAGACGGCGATGCGATCGGAGAGGTAGAGCAGCTCCGGCGCCTCGGACGAGACGACGATCACGGCGCCACCGGCGCGCACGAACTGATCGAGCAGCTTGTAGATCTCCCGCTTGGCGCCCTCGTCGATGCCGCGCGTGGGTTCGTCGCAAAGCAGCAGCGTCGGCCCGGTGGACAGGCACTTGGCCAACACCACCTTTTGCTGGTTGCCGCCGCTCATCGAACCGACCGGCAATTCCTGCGAGGCCGTCTTGACGTTGAGCTTGCCGATCATCTCGTCGGCAAGCGCCCGCTCCTTGCGGCCATTGATGACCGACAGGCTCGACAGGCTTGGATACGCCGCCATCGCGATGTTCTCGCGCACGCTGCCGGACAGGACCAGGCCGGTGTCCTTGCGGTCTTCCGTCACCAGCGAGATGCCGGCGCGGATCGTCGCGGCCGGATCGCCCTTGGGCAGTGGCTTGCCGTCCAGCAGCACGTTGCCGCCGTCCGGCGTGGTCAGGCCATAGACGCAATTGAGGAATTCGCTGCGGCCCGAGCCCATCAGGCCATAGATGCCGAGGATTTCGCCGTGGCGCACCTGCAGGCTCACGTCGCTGAACTCGTTCTTGCGCGAAAGACCGTCCACGTTGAGGCACACCTTGTCGCTGGCGGGGCGTTTCTCCTTGTCCACGGCCACGAGTTCCCGGCCGACGATGCCGCGGACGAGGTGGGCACGGTCGATATCCGCCAGCTTTCCGCTTTCGACGAAGGCGCCATCGCGGAAGATCGTGTAGTCCTCGGCGATTTCCGCGAGTTCGGACAGTCGATGCGACACGTACACGATGCCCGCGCCATTGGCCGTGACGCTGCGGATCGCCGCGAACAGCGTTTCGGTCTCGCGCTCGCCGATCGCGGAGGTCGGCTCGTCCATGATGATCACCTGGCAGTCGTAGCTGAATGCCTTGGCGATCTCGACGAGCTGGACCTGAGCGAGGCTCAGCTCGCTCATCACGCGGCCGGCATCGATGGCGAAGCCGAGCCGGTCGAGCAAGGCCTGGGCCTGCTTCCGCAGCTTGCGGTAATCGACGAAGAAGCCGCCCAGGGTGGGTTCGCGGCCGAGGTAGAGGTTTTCCGCCACCGTCATGCCCATCACCGGGGAGAGCTCCTGGGTGATGATCGCCATGCCGTGGGCCAGCGCGTCGCCCGGGCTGGCGAACGACACCTCGACGCCGTTGCGGCGGATGCTGCCGCCATCGCGCCGTAGCAAGCCCATGAGGACATTCAGGAAGGTCGACTTTCCCGCGCCGTTGCCCCCGCAGAGGGCGTGGACGCTACCCGCGCGAAGGGTGAGCCGGCCGTCGCGCAGGGCGGTCACGCCATTGAAGCTCTTGGAAACCTCGCGTGCTTCGAGCAGGACGTCGTTCACCGAACACCTCTAGAACTTTTGCTCAACAGTGAGCAGTTGATCTAAGCGGAGCCGATAGTAGCCACGTCGTTTTTCGGGTGTCAACAGGGGCGGCGACACAGCTAACTCTTTGCTGCGACGCAACATTCGAGTCAGGGCCTCGTTTATGCTTGACAGGACAGGAGCCCACCCCTATAAATCGCCAGCATGATCTTTTGCTCAACGACGCGCATATGATCGCGCGATTTTCGGAGAAAGACCCCATGAAAGTGGCGATCGGCTGCGACGAAGCCGCGTACGCGCTCAAGGAATCGGTGAAGCGGCATATCGCCGAGAAGCACCCCCATGTCGAATTGACCGACTTCGGCACGCATGGCCCGGAGGAGAAGGCGTTGTATCCCGATGTGGCCATCGCCGTGGCCGAACGCATCGCCGCGGGCGACTTTCCGCGCGCCATCCTGCTCTGCGGCACCGGTATCGGCATGGCCATTTCGGCGAACAAGGTGCCGGGCGTGCGCGCCGCCCAGTGCCACGACACGTATTCCGCCGAGCGGGCCAGGCGCAGCAACGACGCGCAGATCGTGACCCTGGGCGGCCGCGTCATCGGCAACGAACTGGCCAACAGCATCGTCGACGCATGGCTGGGCGCCGAGTTCGACGGCGGCCGTTCCACGCCGAAGGTCGAGAAAATCCTCGCCTACGAGAAGACGCTCGGCCATCTTTGACGAACCTCCCGGACGGCAGGGCGCATCGCCCGGGCCGCCAGGCCGCTAAGATGCTCCGTGCGGTTCCCACGCCCGAAGGACGCGATGACCAACGAAGAACTGACCCAGCTCGCCAAGCTCTACTACGTGGACGGGCTGACCCAGGAAGACCTCGCGAAGAAGTTCTCGCTGTCGCGGGCGAAGGTCGGCCGTCTGTTGAAGCGCGCCCAGGACGAGGGCATCGTCGAGATCCGCGTGCGCCATCACCCCCAGGCCACCCAGGCGCTGGAGGACGAGCTCACCTCCCGGTTCGGCATCGACCGCGCCATCATCTCGGTGGACCACAAGGACCAGGACAAGCAACGCGAACTCCTGGCCGGACTGGTGGCAAGCTACCTCGACCGCATCCTCACCGACGGCAGCATCGTGGCGGTGGGCATGGGCCGCAACGTCAGTTCCATCTCGCACCATGCCGTGTCGTCCACCCAGCGGCAGTGCTCCTTCGTCTGCGCCATCGGCGGGTCGTACCGCGGCGGCGAGGCGATGAACGCCGATCACATCAGCCGCCGCCTCGCGCTGCGTTTCGGCGGCGACAGCGAAACCCTGTACGCGCCGGCGCTGGTCAGCGATCCGGCCATGTGCAAGGCCCTGCTCGAGAACGAGACCGTCCGTCAATCACTGAGCAAGGCGCAGCGCGCGCATATCGCCCTGGTCGGCGTCGGTGACATCCTCGAGGACAGCAACATGGTGCGCATGGGCTGGTTCACCCAGGCCGAGATCGCCGAGGCGAAGCGCTCCGGCGCGGTGGGCGACATCATGGGCTACGACTTCATCGACATCCATGGCCGGCCCGCCACCACCCTGATGCAGGACCGCGTGGTGGGTCTTTCCCTGCCCGACCTGGAGCGCATCCCCAACGTGATCGCGATCGCCAGCGAGCACACCAAGGCCACGGCCATCCTCGGTGCGTTGCGCACGGGCGTGATCGATACGCTGGCCACGACGGAAGCCATCGCGCAAACCGTATTGAGCCTGGAGCAGGCCACGCGTGGCATGGACGTGGCCCGCGCCTAGAACGTGAGGGCCAGCCCGGCGCGCGCGGTGATCCCGGCCTCGCCGCCTTGCCCGATGCGGACGCGCCGGACCGCATCGACATGGGCGGTCATGCGCGACCACAGTTGAAAGGTCGCACCAATCGACCATTCGGCCGCACGTGTCGCGCGCTCCATGGGAAACTGTTCTCCGGACAGGTCGGTCGATCCACCCGAAGGACGGATGAGCGCATGCCGAAGCTCCAGGTAAGGCATCCACGCATATAGCACGCCGCCTTTGGGCGCGAGCATCAGCGATGCCCTCGCCCCACTCCGCAGCACCACGCGCCGGGGCATGCCGCCAAGCACGTCGAGCCCGTCGCCATCGACGGCACGGCTGAAGCGGAGTCGCTGCCAGAACAGGGATGAGCCAGGTTCGATGACGAACCGATCCGTGACTTGCCAGCGGTATCGCGCGGAAAGCGCCTTGTCGTGGCCGTTGGCCCGCAGCCGCCCGAGCACCTCGCCGCGCGTGGGTGTACGCACGCCGATCCGGTAGTGCGTCATGGCGTAGCCGGCCGCTACCTGCCAGCCGCCTTCCGACACCCACTGCGCATGCAATGCCGCGCCGCGGGCACCGACGCGGGCTTCACTCCGACCGTCGACAACGCGGGGCGACACGACACTGCCACCCAGCGAAGCCGCCGCGCCCACACGCCAGGTCGTGTCGCCATCGGCATGGACGAGAAAGTCGCCGGCGACCTGCACTCCGCGATCGCTGCGCCGGTAATCCACGCCATAGGAGGTGAATGGCAAGGTACTGCGATAGGCCACGTCGCCGCCGACCGCGCTAACGCGCAACGCCGGGTCGCGAGCGACATCCCGTTCCCGCGGATGGAGCGCATCGAGCGCCACCACGCCGTACCCGAACAACGCATGGTTCAACACCAGGTAAGCGGGCGCTTGCGGGGCGAGTGCGGGACGGATGGCGGGTACGGTCGAGCGGCTTCGTCCCTCGCGCCCCTGCGCCGGGCCTTCGACCTTCGTGCTTTGCAGGCGGAAATCCCAGAATCCGCCGCCCTCGCCCTCGCCCTCGACCAGCCGCTGCCGGGCATCGCTCCGTCCCGGCTCGTAGGCCTGCAATGCGTAACTCCACGGTCCGACCACGACGTGGTCTCCCGCCAGTCGAAAGGACCCGGCGCTCGCCGTGCCGCCGACCTGCACGAGACTGATGCCGTCGGCGGGACCGTTGCTACCGTCCCACCCCGCGGTCGCCGCGCCCGTGCCGCCGACATGGGTCACATGCACCACGGCGCTGCCGGATGCGTCGCCGCTGATGAGCAGGCGGTCGGTAGCCTGCCGGCGCAACGACCCGCCGGCATCGAGCCGGGTACCGAGTACGACGCCAGTGGCGCCGGCATCAGCCGTCCATGTGCCGACCCGGAGCGTCGTGAAGCCCGGCCGGTTCCTGTCGAGCGCGACCGTACCGCCGCGGGACAACCGCAGAGCGTCGATGGCGCTGTCCCCGCCCACGACCCAGGTGCTGTCTTCGAGGGAAAGGCTTGAAAGCCGTCCCGCCTTGCCTCGCCATTCGCTGCGCAGCATTCGCAGGTCGAGCGCGCCCGAGCCCTCGCGTGCGATGTCGCCGTCGATACGGCCAGCGACGGATATGATGCCGAGACCTACCTCGCCACTGGCGATACGACCGCGGATCGTCGAATCCTCCGCCAGCACCTGTGCCGTGCCGCCACCGGGGAACTGCGTGGCGATCGCGTGGCCATGTCCTCCATCGATCGAGGACCCCTGAAGCCGTGCCGTGCCGCCGGCGAGCGCCAGTGCGATGGACCTGTCTCCCGCGCCGCTGGCTACCTCGATGCCGGAACGGTCCAGATCGATCGTGGCGTGACGTTGCGCCTGGACCCCGATCGTGCGGCGCCCGTTCAATCGGACGAGGCTGTCGGCCAGCGATACCTCGGCGCCATCAATGGCGAGGATGCCGAACGCATGGCCCGTGGGGACGGTCGCTCCGTCGTGGATGATGGTCAGGGCTTCCGCGTCGAAGGTGGCGCGCGAGGCCACGCGGATCCCGACGGTCTTGTCCCCGGAGACATGGACGATGTCGCCGGGGTCCAGCTGCCCGGCTTCACCACGATCGACGATGATGCCGGTCTTCCATTCCGTGGACTGCGCAGGCGAGGCGAATGCGCCGGCGAGGACCATGGCGAGCGCGCCGCGCCCGCACGATATCGTGGCCATGGTGGCCTCCTTGCATGCCGATAGGGACAAGCAAGTTAGTTACCGGGGTGCGTGGTGTATGTCGGTTGCGGGCGTGATGTGTGTAGGGTCGGTGCAAGAGCATCGCCGACAGGGTCGGCTCCCACCGGGTGGTGGATTGGTGCCGACAGGTCGGGTCAATCCTCGCCGCGGGACCAGTCGCCGCGACGGGGCTTGCCGACGGACTTGGGGCCGGCCTTGCGCTTCAGGCGGGCTTCCAGCGTGGCGGCCTGCTCCTCCCGTTCGTCATGCAGCTTGAGGTAGTTGCGCCAGCGCGATGGCGACAATTCACCCGAGGCGAGTGCCGCCTGGATCGCACAGCCCGGCTCGTTGCCGTGGCTGCAATCGGCGAAACGGCATTGCGCGGCGAGCGTTTCGATGTCGGCGAACAGGTCGAGGTTTTCCTCGCCGGTGAGCTTGAGTTCGCGCATGCCGGGGGTGTCGATCAGGCAACCGCCCGTCGGCAGGCTCAGCAGGGCGCGATGCGTGGTGGTATGCCGCCCACGGCTGTCGTTCGTACGCACCGCCCCCGTCGCCATGCGTTCCTCGCCGAGCAGCGTATTGGTGAGCGTCGACTTGCCCGCGCCCGACGACCCGACCAGGACCGCGCTCGTGCCGGGACCGAGATAAGCCGCCAACAGGTCCACCGTGGCGGGATCCTTGGCGTTGATCGCATGCACCGCGGCATCGGCGGGCAGGCGAGTCCCCAGCGCGGCGATCGCCGCGGCCACGTCCACGCCCGTGTCGGCCTTGCTCAGCAGTACCACGGGACGGGCGCCGGAACCTTCCACCAGGGTCAGGTAGCGCTCGATGCGCGAGGGATTGAAGTCGCCATCCAACCCGGTCAGCACCAGCACGTAGTCGATGTTGGTGGCGATGATCTGTCGTTCGTAGCGTTCGCCAGCGGCGGCGCGGGTGAGCACGGAGCGGCGCGGCAACACCGCTTCGATCACGGGGTGGTTCGCGTGGTCGAGGAAGACGAAGTCGCCCACCGCCGGCCGCAGCGACGGATCGAGTCCCCGCTTGAGGAAGGGGCCGGCGGGCTGGGCGTTGAACGCCGCCGAGCCGTCGTGCACCTCGTAGCCCGCGCGATGCTGTGCCACCACGCGCGCGAGGCGGCGTGGGTCGTCGGGCAAGGCGGGGTCGCGCCAGCCGATGTGGCGCAGGCGCGCCAGGTCCGAGGAATCGGTCATGGGCGCGATTATGCCCGCTCTCGGCCCGTTTTCCGCCTCGCGACGCCGTAAAGACGCTGTTAGGATCGGGACACGACCGCCGGGAAGGGCCCGGACGGTATGCAACGGAAGTCCCGACGTGTCCTCGATCAAGCCCAGCGCGCACCTGGCGGAAGTGCGCTATGAAATCCGCGGCGCCCTCACCCGGCGTGCGCGCGAGATGGAAGCGGCGGGCCAGCCGATCATCAAGCTCAACATCGGCAACCCCGGCCGCTACGGGTTCACGACCCCGCCGCACCTGCGCGAAGCCATCGGCGCGCATCTGGTGGACAGCGAGGCCTACGGCCACGAACAAGGCCTGGAAGAAGCCCGCGAGGCGATCGTCGCCCAGCAACGGAGCCGCGGCGCGACCGGCGTCGATGTCGAGCACGTCTTCATCGGCAACGGCGTGAGCGAGCTGATCGACATCTCGTTGCGCGCCCTCCTCCAGCCCGGCGACGAGGTCCTCCTGCCCAGCCCGGACTATCCGCTGTGGAGCGCCGCCACGATCCTCAACGACGGCAGCCCCCGTTATTACCGCTGCCTTGCCGAAAACGGCCACCTGCCCGATCCCGACGAGATCGACGCGCTGGTCGGCCCGCGCACGCGCGCGCTGGTGCTGATCAACCCCAACAACCCCACCGGCGCGGTCTACCCGAAGGCGCTGCTGGAGCGCATCGTCGAGGTGGCCCGGAGGCACGGCCTGCTCCTGCTGTGCGACGAAATCTACGATGAGATCCTCTACGACGGCACGCCGTTCCAGCCCCTCGCGGCGGTCGCCGGCGACCATCCCTGCGTGAGCTTCGGCGGCCTGTCCAAGGTCCATCGCGCCTGCGGCTATCGTGTCGGCTGGATGAGCCTCTCGGGCGACCAGCGGCGCACCGCCGAGTATCGCGATGCCTTGCAGCTGCTCGCCGCGCTGCGCCTGTGCGCGAACGTGACGGCGCAGTGGGCCGTACGCCCCGCCCTGCTGGACAAGCCGACGATCGGCGCACTGACCGCGCCCGACGGCCGCCTCCACGAAGCCCGCCGCATCGTGCTCGAAAGCGTCGCCGCCAGTCCGTTCCTCCAGACGGTGGCACCGGGCGGTGCGATCTACGCCTTCCCCCAGGTGCGCGCCGATGCGATCGCGCATTTCGACGACACCGCCTTCGCCCTGCGCCTGCTCGAGGACGAGAACGTGCTCGTCGTGCCAGGCACCAGTTTCAACCTGTCCGCGAGCCGCCACCTGCGCCTCACCTTGCTGCCGCCACCGGAACAACTCGCCGAGGTGTTCGTCCGCATGGACCGCGTGCTCGCGCGCATGGCAGACGAGGCGATACCCGCTGCCAGCGCGGTCGCCTGATCGATGGCGGATCCTGCGTTTCTCGCCCTGGGCGATTCGTACACGATCGGCGAAGGCGTTCCCGACGAAGGACGCTGGCCGGTGCAACTCGTCGCACGGCTGCGTGAACGCGGCATCGCCGTGGGGGCTCCGCGCATCGTCGCCACCACGGGATGGACGACGGACGAGCTCTCCGCGGCGATGGACGCGGCGGCACTGCAGCCAGGCTATGCGCTCGTCACCCTGCTGATCGGGGTGAACAACCAGTATCGCGGGCGACCCGCCACGGAATACCGGGAGCAATTCCTCGCCTTGCTCCGACGGGCGGCGGAGTTGTCCGGCGATATCCGCCGGGTCGTCGTCGTGTCGATTCCCGACTGGGGCGTGACCGCCTTCGCGGAAGGGCGCGACCGCGCGGCGATCGGCCGCGAGATCGATACGTTCAACGCCATCGCACGCGATGAAACGTCGCGCATGCATGCGCGGTGGGTGGACGTGGCGGCGGCATCGCGCGAAGCGGGGGCTAAGCCCGGCATGCTGGTGGGCGATGGGCTGCATCCGTCGGCTGCGCAGTATGCGGAGTGGGTGAAGCGGATCCTTCCCGAGGCGCAGGCGGCGTTGCGTGAACTTCACCGCTGATCGCCGATGAATCGGCTCCCACAGGAGCATCGCCGACAGGGTCGGCTCCCACCAGAGCATTGACTGTCCAGGGTCCGGCAGGGTGGGAGCCGATTCATCGGCGATGCTCCTGTCCTGTGAGAGCCGATCCCCGTCGCGATGCTCCTGTCCTGTGGGAGCCCGCTCCCCGTCGGCGATGCTCCTGCCCTGTGGGAGCCGATTCATCGGCGATCCGGCGCGAAGCGCCGGCCAGGCCGCAACACCCCTGCAACACCTTCGCCACGCATCCGTTACCTCCGGGCCCGAGACTGGGCACCCGGGACAACCCCGGGAACCGATGCCATGGCGAAGCTCACCTGCCGCAGCGCCTTCATCTCCGACGTGCACCTCGGCACCCCCGACTGCAAGGCGGCCTATCTGCTCGACTTCCTCCGCCACCTGGAGTGCGAGCGGCTCTACCTCGTCGGCGACATCGTCGACCTGGAAGCGCTGGCGAAGCGCCATTGGTGGCATCCGGACCATGGCGCCGTGATCGCCGAACTGGTCGCGATCGCCGCGCGTGGCGTCGAGGTGATCTACATCCCCGGCAACCACGACTTCCAGATGCGCGGCCTGGCCGGATCGAGCATCGCCGGCATCCGCGTGGAACTGGATGCCATCCACGAAGGCGCCGATGGCCGCCGCTACCGCGTCAGCCACGGCGACGAATTCGATCCCGAGCACGTCGGCCGTCGCTGGATCGCCTGGCTGGGCGACACCCTGCACCGCTTCATCTGCTGGGCCAATCGCCGCGTGCACGCGGTGCGCCTGCGCCTGGAGCTGCCCTACCTGCCCCTGTCGATCATCCTGAAGTCGCACGTCGGCGCGGCACTCGATTACATCCGCGGCTACGAGCAGCGCGTGGCCCGCGACGCCCGCGAACGTGGTCTCGACGGCCATATCTGCGGACACATCCATTTCGGCCACGTCCGCCCGATCGACGGCATCCTCTACCTGAACGACGGCGACTGGGTGGAGCACTGCACCGCCCTGGTCGAGGACGCCACCGGTGCCATGGAGCTGATCCACTGGACGGAGCGGGTCACCCCGCTGGGCCGGGCCAGCCGCGAGACCGTATTGCCCTCGCCGGAGGCAGTGCTCGGATTCGCCCCCTTGGCCGATTGCCGGGCCGATCTCTCCACCCTCCGAGGCACCGGGGTGTCGATAGCGGGTTGAAACGGACCGGATAGGGCCCATGTGCGGTGGATGCCGGTAAAATGGCTCCCTTCCCTTTCCGCGGTGACCCCATGGCCCTCGATACCCCCACCCGCGAGCGCATCGAAACCCTTCTCGGCCAGCACGACGTCGTGCTGTTCATGAAGGGCTCGCGCCAGCAGCCGATGTGCGGTTTCTCCGCGGCGGCGATCAACACCCTCAACGACGTGATTCCCGCCTACCACACGGTCGACGTGCTGCAGGATCCGGAGATCCGCGAAGGCATCAAGGAATACGGCCAGTGGCCCACCATTCCCCAGCTCTACGTGAAGGGCGAACTGGTTGGCGGCTCGGACATCATCCGCCAGCTCTACACCAGCGGCGAGCTCTACACGATGTTCGGCGTCGACGCGCCGGACCGCACGCCGCCGGAAATCACCATCACCGAGAAGGCCGCCGAGGCGATCCGCGGTGGCATGGCCAACGCCCAGGGCATGGCCCTGCACCTGGAGATCGGCCCTGACCACAGCGCCGGCTTCCAGCTGGCGCCGGCCGGCGACCACGACATCGTCGTCGTCGCCAACGGCATCGAAGTGCATTTCGATCCGGGCAGCGCCGCGCGCGCGAAGGGTATCGTGATCGACTGGGTGTCGACGGTGCAGGGCGAAGGCCTGAGCCTGAAGTTCCCCGGCGCGGTCGAGATCGGCTCGATGAGCGTGCAGGAACTCAAGGGCAAGCTCGACGCGGGCGATGTGGTCCTCATCGACGTCCGCCCGGCCCAGAGCCGCGCGATGGTCGCCCCGATCAACGGCGCACGCATCCTGGAAGACGAGGGCTACGAAGGCCTCGGCCAGTTGCCGAAGGACACGCCGATCGCCTTCATCTGCAACGTCGGCATGTCCAGCCGCGCCGCCGCCGAGCGTTTCGCCGCCCACGGTTTCACCCGCATCTTCAACGTCGAAGGCGGGATGGAAGCGTGGATGCGTGAAGTAGGCGGCTGAACGCGGGGTTCCGTTAGGGACCCGTCATGTCGTTGGGTGGGAGCCGACCCTGTCGGCGATGGGTGCTTGCCGTAGCCTGGCCCGCTGCCGCGGGATCGCCGACAAGGTCGGCTCCCACCAAATTGTGGCTACCTGGAAAGTATCGACGCTCAGCCGTGGATCGCCACGAGTGCGACCAGCGTCGTCGCTTCGACCATTTCCACCAGCGCGCCGGCCGTATCGCCGGTGAAACCGCCGAGGCGGTGGACGCAGGCGCGCCGCCATAGCCAGCCGACGATGGTGGCGGTACCGAGTGCCAGCAATCCGGCGTATCCGAAACACGCCGCCCATCCCACGGCAATCAGCAGCGCCACGCGGCAACCGATGGCCGGTGCGCCGCGCAACGGTTCGCCAAGGCCCTGCCGGCGCACATAGCGTGTCGTGAGGAACCACGCGACGATCGCCGTGCGCCCGAGCAACGGTGGCAACACAAGCCACCATGTGCCACCCAGCGTCGCCAGCGCCGAAAACTTCAACAGCAACACGAGCACCAGCGAGATCACGCCGGCCGGGCCGCTGCGCGGGTCCTTCATGATCGACAGCGTGCGCTCGCGGTCGCCCATGCCGCCGATCCACGCGTCGGCGCTGTCGGCGAGGCCGTCCAGGTGCAAGGCGCCGGTCAACCCCACCCAGACGACGAGGACGATCGCCGCGGCCGGTAGCACGGGGAATGCATGCAGCAGGTGCGCGGTAGCCACCAGCAAGCTGCCGATCGCCAGTCCCACCAGTGGATACCATTTCAGCGACGCCGCCTGCGCAACGGTACCGAAGTTCACCCGTGGCACGGGCAGGCGCGTAAGGAACGCGAAGGCTACCGCCAATCCGCGCATCACCGGCTCCAGTGCACGGCGTGCAGCGACGCATGTGGCACGTCGATACCCGCCATGTCGCCGAAGCCACGACCTTCCGCGATGCAACGCAACAGGCGGATCGCGCCACCATGGGTGACGACGAGGACGCGCGCATCGCCCGCCTCCGCCGCGACATCGTCCAGCGCCGCGGACAAGCGCGCGTGGAAAGCGTCGAAGGGTTCCGCCCCCGGCGGCGGACACATGACCGGATCGGCCCAGAAACGCTCCAGCGCCTGGCTGTCCGTCGCCGCGATCGTCTCGATCGGCACGCCCTGCCAGTCGCCGAAATGGTATTCGGCCAGGCGCGCGTCGACACGCAGAGGCAATCCGCGCCGTTGCGCGAACTCCGCCGCGAACGCGGCGCAACGCGTCATCGACGATGACACCACGCGATCCCACCCGCGGCCTTCGACGGCCTCGCGCAACTGCCGCCAGCCGAGCTCGCTGAGCGGATCGTCCAGCTGCCCGCGATAGCTGCGCTGGCCCGTATCTCCATGGCGAAGCAGGTCGATGCTCATGCTTCGGACACGCCCGCCTCGGCGAAGGTCGCCATGGACGCATGCAGCGCGCAGGCCATGCGAAGCAGCGGCACGGCGATGGCCGCGCCGCTCGCTTCGCCCAGGCGCAACCGCAGGTCGAGCAACGGCTCGGCCTCCAGGGCCGCGAGCACGCGTGCATGACCCAGCTCCTGCGAACGGTGCGAGAAGATCAGCCACGGCTTCGCATCCGGACGCAATGCGACCGCGGCGAGTGCCGCCACGCTGGTGATGAAGCCATCGACGAGCACCGGCAAGCCGCGCTGTGCCGCGGCGACGAAGGCGCCGGCCAATGCCGCGATCTCGAAACCGCCCAGGCGGCGCAGACGTTCGCGTGCGGTGGTCGCATCGGCGTGCAGGGCCAGGGCGCGCGCGATCACATGCCGCTTTCGCACGATGCCGTCGGCGTCCAGCCCGGTCCCCGCGCCCGTAAGCACCTCCGGCTCCGCACCGAGCAAGGCGCAGGCCAACGCGCTGGCGACCGTGGTGTTGCCGATGCCCATGTCGCCACCGATGTAGACGTCCGTACCCGCGTCGATGGCATCGGCCACGCTCGCCGCACCCGCCATCAACGCGGCATCCAGCTGGGTATCCGTCATCGCCGGCCCTTCGCAGAAGTTGGCGCTCGCGGGGGCGATCACGCGACGCCGCACGCCCGGGACCTCGCCGGGATCGTTCACCGTGCCGAGGTTCACCACCTCGAGCGTGGCGCCGATTTCGCGCGCCAGCACGGCGATCGCCGCGCCGCCGCCGGCGAAATTGCGCAGCATCTCTCCCGTGACCGCCTGCGGAAACGCGGATACGCCTTCGGCCGCGACGCCATGATCGGCGGCGAACACGGCGATCCGGACGCGTGATGCGGAGGGTCGTTCACGCCCTTGCAGGCCGGCCAGTTGCACGGCGAGCGCCTCTAGCCGGCCCAGCGAGCCCGGCGGTTTGGTGAGGGTGTCCTGGCGTGCGGCCGCGGCGCGGGCGACGGCGTGGTCCGGAACGCGGCCCGGTGCCGCGAGCCAGTCGATCATGGTGGTGTTCCTTTGAGGGTCAGGGGTAGTCCGGCGGCGACGAAGACGACGCGATCGCACCGTTGCGCCAGGGCCTGGTGGAGGTGTCCCGCTTCGTCGACGAAGCGGCGCGTGAGTTCGCCCAACGGCGTGACGCCGAGGCCGACTTCGTTACTGACGAAGACGACGTCTCCCGGCAATCCGCGGAGACCGTCGAGCAAGGCGTCGCGCTGTGACATGAAGTGCGCACCCTCGTCGATGCCGAGCAGGTTCGAAAGCCAGAGGGTGAGACAATCCACCAGCAGGAAGCGGTCCGCCCGCGCGTGCTGGCGAAGCGTGGCTGCCAAGGCCAGCGGTTCCTCGACCGACACCCATCCGGCGGGCCGCCGCGCACGATGATGCGCGATGCGATCCGCCATCTCCCTATCGAGCGCCTGCGCCGTCGCGATGTAGACGACGTCGCGGCCGCTGTCGATGGCGAGGCGTTCCGCCAGTGCACTCTTGCCCGAGCGCGCGCCGCCGAGGACGAGCGTCAGCATGCGGACCATCCGAAGATCCGTTCCAGCCTGGCGACATCCATATGCGCGTCGACCGTATCGGCCAGGCGTTCCAGTGTCACTTCACGCCGTGCCTGGATGTCGAACGGCGTGGCGGCCTGCAATCCGGCATCGTGGAGCCATGCGGCCAATGCCTCGGGGTGATCGAAAACGCCATGCAGATAGGTACCGATCACTCGCCCGTCGTCCGAACGTGCCCCATCGCCACGGCCATCATCCAGCCACACCGCCGGCGTGGCCATGGCCGGCCCCTCGCTCACGCCGCAGTGGATTTCATAACCGCTCACGGCGGCATGGTTACCTGCGAGCCGACCACGCACGTTGCGCAACTGCTTGGTCGGCGCCAGGGTCGTTTCCAGGTCGAGCAAGCCCAGGCCTTCGCTGGAACCTTCCTGGCCCTCGATGCCATCGGGATCGTGCACGGCCCGGCCGAGCATCTGCATGCCGCCGCAGATACCGATCACCCGTCCGCCATAGCGAACGTGTCGGAGGATCGCCTCGTCCCAACCCTGTGCACGCAACCAGGCGAGATCGGCACGCGTGGATTTCGAACCGGGCAGGACGATCAGGTCGCAGGGTGGAAGCGCGTCGCCAGGACCGGCGAAGATGCAGTCCACGTCGGGATGCAAGCGCAGCGCATCGAGATCGGTATGGTTGCTGATTCGCGGCAATGCGGGTACGACGACGCGCAAGGCGGACCGCGGACGTTCGCCGCGATCCCGCGGCAACGCATCCTCGGCTTCCAGAACCAGGCCATGCAGGTAGGGCAGCACGCCGAGCACCGGCTTTCCCGTTTCGCGCTCCAACCAGTCCAATCCAGGCTGAAGCAAGGCGATGTCGCCACGGAACCGGTTGATGACGAAACCCACGATGCGTGCGCGCTCGCTTCCGGAGAGCAAGGCCAAGGTGCCGACAAGGTGCGCGAACACGCCACCGCGGTCGATATCGGCGACCAGCACGACGGGACAATCCACGGCTTCGGCGTAACCCATGTTCGCGATGTCGCGGTCGCGCAGGTTGATCTCGGCCGGACTGCCCGCGCCCTCGACCACCAATGCCTCGTACCGCTCCACCAGGCGCGCGTGCGACGCGAGCACTGCCTCCATCGCCACGCGCTTGTAGGCGTGGTAGCCGACGGCATCCATGTTGCCGATGGGATGTCCGTGCACGATCACCTGGGCGCCGGTATCGCTGTTCGGTTTCAATAGCACCGGATTGAAATCGGTATGCGGAGGCACGCCCGCCGCCTGTGCCTGCACGGCCTGTGCGCGGCCTATTTCCCCGCCATCCACGGTCACGGCGGAATTGAGCGCCATGTTCTGGGGCTTGAACGGCGCGACGGCGACACCGCGGCGATGCAGCCAACGGCACAGGGCGGCGACGACGGTGCTCTTGCCCGCGTCGGACGTGCAGCCCTGCACCATGAGTACGCGCGCGCTCATCGCATGACCTCCGCGAGGGCACGGTCCAGTCGCGCGAAAGCCGCATCATCCACGGGCAAGCCAAAACGCAAGGCCCGCGGGGCGTCGAAATGGCGGACCAGGACCGCGTGTCGCGCCAGCGACCGGTGCAGCTCCGCCGCGTCGGATCGTTCGCAGTACTGGAAGAATTCGCAGCCACCGGACGGACGCAGGCCATGCTTCATAAGCATCGTCCGCAATCGTACGGACGCCTCGTGCAACCACGCCCGCGCGGAGACCTGCCATGCGCGGTCCATCAGCGCCTGTGTCACGGCATACCGGCTCGGGCCCGTCAGCGTCCACGGTCCGAGCACCTCCGCCAATGCATCGAGCAAGCCCGGCCATGCCGCGACGAAACCCGCGCGTGCACCGGCCATCCCGAAGAATTTACCGACCGAGCGAAGGACGATGATGCCGTCGCGTACATGCGGCAGCAGGCTGTCGTCCGGCCGCGTGTCGATGAAAGCCTCGTCCACCACGAGCCAAGGATCGTTACCCGCCATGGGAGCTGCTGCGGAACCTGCTGCAGGGCCTGCCATAGAGCCTGCTACGGGGCCTGCTACAGGGCCTGCTTTTGTGGGAGCCGCTTCAGCGGCGATAGGTGCTTGACTCGAACTGGCCCGCTGCCGCGGGATCGCCGCTGAAGCGGCTCCCACAAGAGCGGCATGCAAGTCCAGCAGTCCCTCGCGGTCCAGGCAGGCACCGGTGGGGTTGTTCGGGCGGATCACGATGACGACGTCGAATTCCGTGGCACGCGCGAGCAGCTCCGGAAGCGGCAGTGCCACGACATCGTGGCCCGCTTGCCGCCACGCATGCGCGTGCTCCGCATAGCCGGGCGCGATCACGCCTACGCGCGAACGTGCGCGTAATCGCGGCAACGCCGCGATGGCGGCTTGCGATCCCGCGACCGGCAACAGGTGCCGGGTACCGTAATAAGCACGCGCGGCGTCCAGGAGCCCATCGTCGTCCTCGGGAAGACGCTGCCACGCGTCGGCCGGGACCGGAGGCACCGGCCACCCGCGGGGACTCACCCCCGTCGACAGATCGAGCCACACCTCGCGGGGGATACCGAACTCGCGAGCGGCACGCGCAAGACGTCCACCGTGTTCAAGCATGCGCCGCCACTCCCACCAAGAGCACGACAACCAGCCAGGCGACGACCGTGCGATCGACCAGTCGCAACGCACGAACTATCGAGGACGCATCGGGCAGCTCACCGTCGCCAAGCACGGGCCGGTCTTCCCACCGGCCGTGATAAGGAGCCGGGCCACCCAGGCGCACGCGCAACGCACCCGCACCGGAGGCCATCACCGGGCCCGCGTTGGGGCTGTCCCAAGACGGGGCTTGCGCGCGCCAGCAACGGAGGGCCGTGACGGCATCGCCCATGGCGGCATAGCCGAGCGCGGTAAGCCGGGCCGGCGCATAACCGAGCGCGTCGTCGGCTCGCGCCGCGGCCCAGCCAAAGCGTTCGTAACGGGCGGTCCGGTAGCCCCACATCGCATCCAGCGTATTGGCCAGGCGGAACAGCAAGGCCCCGGGCGCACCGAACACGATGAACCAGAACAGCGCACCGAACACGGCATCGTGGCCGTTCTCCAGCACCGATTCCGTACCGGCCGCGGCGACATGCGTGGCATCCAATACACCTGTGTCGCGGCTCACCATGCGGCCCACGGCGGCACGCGCCCGTGGCAGGTCGCCGTCGCGCAAGGCGGCAGCCACCGGCCGGGCGTGTTCACCGAGGCTGTGTCGTCCCAAGGCGAAGTACAGCACGAGTACATCGACGACGAAGACCACCCATGGTGGTGAAGCGGCGTGCAACCCGCAAAGCAACGCCACGGGCGGGAGCACGACGACCGTCCACGCGGCGACACCCGCCAGCCGATGGTCGGCATGGAGCCGGCGCTCCACCGCGCTGGCCAGCGCGCCGAAGCCGACCAGTGGATGGAAACGGCGTGGCTCGCCGAACACCCCATCCAGCGTCAAGGCCAGCAGCATCGCCAGCAGGGTCGTCATCGAAGGAAGAGCCGGCACGCCGCGTCGGGATTCGACGGAAAATAGAAGTGCACGAAGCTCGCCGTCATGCGTCCGCGACGATAGACCTTCTCCGCCGTGGGACCGCCATGAGGGTTGCTCGCCACGGCCAGCGGCGTCGCCTCCATCGTCGCCTGCGCATAATGGAACGAGTGGCCGCGCAGGCTTCCCTCCGGCAAGTCGACGGCCTGCATGCCCAGCGCCGCCAGCCGCGGCTGGATCGTGGCGTGGCCATGCAACAAGCCCATCATCGCGCCTTCATGGCCATCGCGATCGGCGAGGCGGTCCAGCGCGTAGAGCAGTCCACCGCATTCGGCGAGCAGCGGACGGCCTGCCTCGACGTGCGCATGCAGGTCGCGGCGCAGGTCGTCGCGTGCGGCGAGCGCGTCGATATGCAGTTCGGGATAACCACCGGGCAGCCAGGCCGCGTCGCAATCGGGCAGCGGATCGCCCGCCACGGGCGAGAAGAACGACAGATCCGCGCCCGCGTCGCGGAGTACGTCGAGGTTGGCGGGATAGAGAAAGGCGAATGCCGCATCGCGTGCGATGGCGATGCGTACGCCGTCCAGGCGTACCGAAGATACGATCGACGGCGGCGCATCGAAGGCGACGGGAGGCGGCAGATCGATCGGCCCCTGTGCAAGCAACGCATCCGCCAGCGCATCCAGCCGCGCATCGAGATCGGCCAGCTCCGCCGCCGCGACGAGGCCCAGATGCCGCTCCGGCAAGGCCATGGCCGCGTCGCGCGGCAATGCGCCGTACCACGCCATGCCCGGGGGCAGGCTGTCGCGCAACAATCCGGCGTGGTACGCGCCGCCCACGCGATTGGCGAGCACGCCTTGCACGTGCAGGCCGGGGCGATAGTTCGCCAGCCCATGTGCCAGCGCACCGAAGGTCTGTGCCATGGCGCCGCCGTCGATCACCGCCATCACCGGCAAGCCGAAAGCCATGGCCAGGTCCGCACTCGACGGCGCACCGTCGAACAAGCCCATCACGCCTTCGACCAGGATCAGGTCGGCGTCGCCCGCGGCGGCATGAAGCCGTGCGCGAACGTCGTCGTCCCCACCCATCCAGGGATCGAGCTGATACACCGGTGCCCCGCTCGCACGCTCCAGGATCATCGGATCGAGGAAATCCGGCCCCGTCTTGAACACGCGCACGCGGCGTCCCTGCCGCGCGTGGGCACGGGCGAGCGCGGCGGTGACGCTGGTCTTGCCCTGCCCCGACGCAGGCGCCGAAACCAGCAACGCGGGACAGGCACGGGTCACAGCTCGACGCCCTTCTGCGCGCGGATACCTGCCTGGTATGCATGCTTGACCACGCGCATCTCCGTGACGGTGTCGGCGGCGGCGACGAGTTCATCGGGCGCGCCACGGCCGGTGATGACGACATGCTGGCGTTCGGGCCGCAAGCGCAGTGCCTCCAGCACGCGGTCGAGCGGAACGTAGCGCTTCACCAGGGCGATGTTGAGTTCGTCGAGCAACACGAAGTCGTAGGCGGGATCGCGAAGCATGCTCTCCGCCACCTCCCACGCCGCCGTCGCCGCGGCGACATCGCGCGCCTTGTCCTGGGTCTCCCAGGTGTAGCCCTCGCCCATCACGTGGTAGTCCAGCGGGCCGTCCTCGAACATGCGGAAAAACGCCTCCTCGCCGGTGGAGAAACTGCCCTTGATGAACTGCACGACGCCACAGCGGAAGCCGTGGCCGAGCGACCGCGCCAGCATACCGAAGCCCGACGAACTCTTGCCCTTGCCGTTGCCGGTGTTCACCACCAGCACGCCGCGGTCGATGGTCGCCTTGGCGATACGCCGGTCGATCAACTCCTTCTTGCGGCGCATCCGGTCCCGATGGCGCGCATCCTCGTCCATGTCCTGCCAGGGCACCGCGTCGTTCATGCGCTGGCCGTCTTGCCGTCGCCTGCGCGCGGCGCGAAGCGGAACACCAGGGCCTGGACCAGCTGGGCCGCGAGCACGTAGCCGGCGGCGGCACGAACGAACAACGGCGCCCATTGGGCGAAACGCTGCACGTACTGGGGCATGTTCGGCTCGGTGTAACGGCCACCCAGCCAGTAGAACGCGCCGTTCGAGATCGCATAGGAGACCGTGGCGCCGACGACGATGCCCGCGAAGACGAGGGCGTGCGAGGCAAGCGATCCGTCGAAGCGCGGCGCCAGGAGCCGCCCCGCGTACCACAGCACCGCGTAAGCCAGCGGCAGGAACGAATAGGCCACGGTGATGCAGAAGTCGCTCACTCCCGCATAACTCACCGAATACCAGTCGATCAGCACCGAAAGCGCCACGAAGCCGAGAAAGGCCAGGTGCTTGCGCAAGTACAGACCACCCAGGAAGAACAGCGCCATCGACGCGTCGGGCAGGTGCAAGGCGTCGCCGAAATGGGAGAAGCGCGTGCCGATCATGAGCAAGGCGAACAACGCGGCGACGGCGGCGAACAAGGGGCGCGAAAGCGATTTCATCGGAAGAACCTCGATGTATGCACGGTTATGAACGGGGCTGGTAGCGCAGCGTCAGCATCCAGTTGCGGCCCGGCTGGTTGAAGTAGCGGGCCGTCTCGTAGTGGCGGTCGAAGACGTTGTTGGCTGAAAGCTCGACCTTCCATGCCGCGTCGAAGGCGTATGCCATGCGCAGGTCGGTCAACGCGTAGCCGCCGAGGCGATGGGCATTGGCGGTATCGTCGTAGCGATAACCGGAGGCGAACACGCTCGCGCCGGCACTGAACGCGCCGAAGCTGCGGTCGACGTCGACATGCGCGGTACGGCGCGCGCGGCGCGGCAACAGGTTGCCGTGGGAGGCATCGTCGCTATCGTCTTCCGGCTGCAACCATGTCGCGTTGCCGGCGATGCGCCAATCGCCAAGCGTGGTGTCCGCCGCCAGTTCGACACCGCGAATGCGCGAACGATCGATGTTGTTCGCCCCACCGAAGGGGAACAGCGGCCCGCTCAGGCCCGAGTCGAATACGATCAGGTGGTCGATCTTGTTCTGGAAGGCGTTGATCGACCAGTTACCCCAGCCAGGCGTGCCACGCACACCCAGTTCCCAGTTCCGCGAGGTCTCGGGGCCGAGGTCGGGGTTGCCGTAGTCGGGGTAATAGAGATCGTTGAACGTCGGTGCCTTGAACGCGGTGCCGTAGCTGCCCGTGACGCGCAGGGTCTTCGTCAGCGCGTAACCGTACTGCAGGCTGCCGGTGGTCTTTCCGCCGAACTGGCTGTTCTCATCGCGGCGCAGGCTGGCCTGTACCGAACTGGCCCCGAACTCCTGCTGCCACTGCGCGAACAACGCGTGGTTGCGCCGCGCGTCCACCAGGTAGTCGGTGTTGCCGACGACGCGGTCGCGTTGCCAGTCGAAGCCGAGCGTGGTGAGGCCGGCGCCACCGCCCACGCGGCCAAGGTCGGCCTGCACGGACGCGACGTCGCGATGCGTGTTGAAGGTATCGGCGTAGACGCCGTTCTCGTAATCGGTGGACAGGTCTTCGCTACGGCCCAGGCTGGCGGTGAACAACATGTCCTGCGATGGCTTGTAACGCAGGCGGCCACCGACGACCTGGGTGGCGGATTCGGCGAAGTTGCTGCTGGTGCCGTCGTAGTGGTTGCGTCCTTCCGTGCGCGTGGCGTTGGCGTCCGCATCCCATTGCTCGTCGAATCGCCAGCCGCCCTTCAACGACAGCGCATTGTTACGGTAGCCATCCTTGTCCGGCTCATAGGTGAAGCAGCCGCCACCGCCCGGGCTGGGTTTGCCCCGGCAGGCGTTGATGCCATCGGTCTGGTCGTGGCTCGCCTCCACCGCGTACCAGCCCTGGGCACCACGGCCGGCGAAGCCCGCCGAACCGCGCAGCGTGTCGTAGCTGCCCACGCCCACGGAGAAATGGGGGACGAAGCCACCCTCGGGATGGCGGGTGAAGATCTGGATGACGCCGCCGAGGGCGTCGGAGCCATACAGGCTCGAATACGGGCCGCGCACGATCTCGATGCGCTCGATCTGGTCGACCGGGATGTCCTGAAACGCCGCGGTGCCGGAGGTGGCCGAGCCGATCTTCACGCCGTCCACCAGGACGAGCACGTGGTCGGCCTCGGTGCCGCGCAGGAACACCGAGGTGGCCTTGCCCGGGCCGCCGTTGTTGGCGATCGAGACGCCCGGCGTACCGCGCAGCAGGTCGGCCAGCGACCGCGGTTGCAGCCGCTCGATCTCGGCCCGGTCGATCACGGTGGAAGCGGCGAGCACCTGGTTGAGGGCCTGGTCGGTGCGGCTGGCGGTGACGACGACCTGGTCGAGGTCGGTGGACGCATCGGCGAACGCCGCGGCCGGCGTGAGGAAAGCCACCGCGATGGCGACCGCGAGGCTGGAGGAACGAAATGACACGGGGTGACTCCCTGCTCACCGCGCCTACCCGCGCGGCATGAATGGCGAGGGACAGGAAGCGGGATGGCGGGATCGCCGGCGGCGGAAGGCTGTCGGCCACCCACGACATGGCCCTCCGCCTGTCCGGTGTACCTCGAGGCCGGTCTCCGGGCTCGCGAGCGCAGGGAATCCCTGCGGGGACGGCGCCTTCCCATGCCTTGGCACAGTGGCTCGATGCCGACCTTTTGCTCGCCTACCGTTGCGGGGGCAGCTCCGGAATGGCGGCGACCCCTTGGCAGGCCGCGCACGTCACCGGATTCCCGTTTCAATCCCCGGCGCTGACGCCGCGGATCACCTTGGGCGCCGACAGTGTAGCCGAACGCACGGCGCGCTTGTCCCGCCAACGCAGGAAGGGCCGCTCGACCGCGTAGTGCAGGACGGCGCCTCCGGCCAGGGTCGCGGCCGCATAGATGGCGAAACGCAGGAATCGATGGTCGGCCAGTTGGCCGTCCAGGGCGGACTGCACGAGGTGGAAGACACCCTTGTGGCTGAGGTAGAGACTGTAGGAGGCGCGCGCCAGCCAATCCGCACCCGGGATATCCAGCCGCGCCAGCCAGGTGTCGCCACTGGCGGCGGCCACGAAGGCGGCCATCGCCAGCGCGATCAGCGGATAGCCGGCGACGCAGGGCCAGAACCCGGTGCGCGCGCCATCGAACAGCACGAGCGCGGACGCGAGCAGGAGTGCGCCAAGGATGAGCACCGCGTTCACCCGCGTCCGCAACCACGCCATGGCCCACGGCCGATACACGCCGCACACGGCGAGAGCGACACCGGCCAGCAGGCCATCGAGGCGGGCCCATGTGGGGTAGTACAGGTAGCGCAGATAGACGGTTCCCACGTTATCGCCCGCCGCCTGGGCCGGGGCGAACCAGTGCGTCCACGACCAGCCGCGCACGAGCATGCCGCCGACGACCACGGCGGCGCACGCGACGGCGAACTTCCACGCCGCTGGCTTGCGCGTCAGGGCGAAGGCGAGGATGGGAAACACGAGGTAGAAGTGCTCTTCCACGCAAAGCGACCATACGTGGGAGAAGGCGTAGTTCTCGCCGTTGTCGAACATCAGGTTGAAGGTGAAGGTGGGGAACTGCCATAGCGGCTGCATTCCCGATGTCTCCCTCCATGCGGGCCAGCATGCGTACAGCGCCAGCACCGTGAGGAACGCGGGCAGGATGCGTACGGCACGGCGCCGGTAGAAGTCGGCGAAGTCGAGCCGGCCCGTGGTGGCCAGGGACTTCAGCACCTGTGAGCCGATAAGGTAGCCGCTGAGCACGAAGAACAGGTCGACGCCCATCCAGCCGGACCGTTCCAGTTTCGAGAAGCCCTCTCCGAGGCCGCCGACGAGATAGCTATGGAAAAGCATCACCCAGGCGATGGCGATGGCGCGGAGCGAATCGAGGCCTGGCGTTCGGTGCATGGATTTCCCCTCGTGGCCGGGGCATGGTGAAGCCGCCAGCGGCCGGACCGGGGGCCCCTTCATGGCATTCCCGGGGCAAATGCTTGTGGCCCCCGCCGGGGCGCCCGACGGGCCGCGCCCCACCGCGCTATGATCGCCACGCGCACGGGCACCGGGGAGGTGGTCCGGCGTCTCATCAAGGGGCGAACATGTCTGACGTTATCGATTTCCTGGAACGCATGGGTGGCAATGCCACGTTGCGCGCTGCTGGCACGGCTGAACTGGCCCGCGAGCTGGACGAGGCCGCCGTCGATGGCGCGCTGGCCGCCGCGATTCTCGCCGGTGACGAGAAAGCGCTGCGCGACCGCGTCGCGCCGGGCACCTTCAACAGCATCCAGCTCGGCGACACGCCACAGAGCGAGGAAGAGTCCGAAACGCCGGCGAAGGACACACCCGAAACACCCGACGTCCCCGATCCCTCGGACGCCTGAGCGCGAGGCCACGGTCGCATGATCGGTCGCTTCGGACGCCGGCTGGGGCTGGCGATCGCACTCACGCTGGCGTCCCATGCCGGCGCCGTCCTCGCGCAGCACACGCCGGGCGAGGACGCGACGGCGACGCTCGCACGTGCCGACGCGACCAAGACCTCCGACCATCCCGCCTTCATGGATACGGTGGCGCGGCTCGGCCGCGACGCGCCACGGCTGACCGCGGCACAACGCGCCCACCTGCATTACCTCGAAGCCTGGCAGGTCGCCTATGCCGGCGATTACGAAGCCGCGGTGCCGTTGCTCGAGGCGGTGATCGGCGGTTCCTCCGACACCACCCTGCGCTTTCGCGCCACCGCCACGCTGATCAACATCCTGGGCATCGGGCACCGTTACCAGGAAGCCTTCTCCCGCCTGACGGAACTCACCGATAGCCTGCCCGAGGTCAGCGACCCGCAGGCACGCCTCCAGGGCCTGGGCGAGGCGGCGCAGATGCTCACGTCCGCCGGCCAGTACGACATCGCCGCCGAGTACGCCGAGCGGATGATCGAAAGCACGCCCACCGGCGACAGCGCCTGCAAGGGCACCTTCATCAAGCTCCACGCGCTCTATCGGGGCAAGCGCATCGAGGGAGCCGACCCGCGCTTCACCCAAGGCATCGCGGCATGCGAGGCCGCCGGCGAGAACCTCATCGCCAATGCGCTCCGTGCGGACATGGCCGAAGGGACCATCCGCGCCGGACATGCCGCCGAAGCCGTCGCCATGCTGGAGAAACACTATCCGGCGGTCGTGCGCGACCAGTACCCGAGCCTTATTTCACAATTCGAATCGCTGCTCGCCGAGGGTCACTGGCAGACCGGCGATGTGGACGCGGCGGAAAAGTATGCGCATGCGGCGGTCGACAGTTCGATCGCGGGGGAATACTCCGAGCCACTGGCGGTGGCGCTGAGAACGCTCTACCTGGCCGCGAAGCGGCGTGGCGACTTCCGCGCCTCGACCGATTGGCTCGAACGCTACATGCAGGCGGACAAGGGATATCTCGACGACGTGACGGCACGTGCGCTCGCCTATCAGGTGGTAAAGCAACAAGTGACCTCCAGCCGCATGGAAGCCGACGCGCTCGACCGCCAGAACCAGATCCTGCACCTGCAACGCGAAGTCGACCGACGCTCGATGGAAACGAGCCGGCTCTACATCCTGCTGTTGCTCACCGTGCTGGCGGCGATCGGCCTGTGGCTGGTCCGCACCAAGCGCTCGCAGCTGCGCTTCATGCGCATGGCTCGCCGTGACAGCCTCACCGGCATCTGTAACCGCCAGCATTTCGTCGAGGAAGCCACGCAGACATTGCAGGCCGTTCGCAAGAACGGCAAGCCTTCGTGCCTGATCCTGTTCGACCTGGACCATTTCAAGCTGGTCAACGATACCTACGGGCACGCCGAGGGCGACTGGGTGCTCCTGCGCGTCGTCGCCGAATGCCGCGACCACATCATCGAGGGAGACGTGTTCGGACGGCTGGGCGGCGAGGAATTCGGCATCCTCCTGCCGAACGCCGACGAGACCGCCGGCGCGAAGCGTGCGGACATGATCCGCGTGGCGCTCGCCGCGCCACCCGCCGGCGGCCCGTCCACGGCCCACGTCACGGCGAGCTTCGGCGTGGCTTGCACCTCGCGCCACGGCGAACAGCTCGACCGGCTATTGGCAAAGGCGGACGAGGCGCTCTACCGGGCCAAGGCCGGAGGACGCAATCGCGTCGAGATCGCCTTGCCTGACGAACCCTTGCCCGAATCCGTGTCCACCGAAGCCAAGCAGGCCTCGTCGTCGGCCTGGGTGGCGCGGCACTAGGGGATGCGGTGCAGCGCCGCGAGCAACGTCTCGATGTAGGTACGGCTGGCCCTGAGCGCCGTGCCGTCGCGCAGGCGCAACATCGCGTCGCGATTCGGTCGCGGGCGCAGCTCCTCCACCTGGTCGATGCGAACGATCGCCGACCGGTGCACGCGCACGAATCGCGCAGGGTCTAGCCGGCGCGAAAGCGCGTGCAGCGGTTCGCGCAGCAGATGCCGTCGTCCCTGCACGTGCAAGACAGCGTAGTCACCGTCGGCTTCGATCCATTCGACTTCGTCCGCATCGATGAAACTCAGTTTCGTACCTGTCCGGATGGCGAAGCGCTGTATCGTCGCGGCCGCCGCCTGGCCACGCAACTGCCGCCGTACCCGGTCGATCGCTTCGCCGAAACGTTCGTCGTCGATGGGTTTCAGCAGGTAATCCACCGCCTGGAGTTCGAAGGCGCGCACGGCGAAATGCTCGTGCGCCGTGAGAAGAATGGCAAGCGGACGTTCGGCCATCGGAATCGCCGCCAGGGCATCGAGTCCATCGCGCCCCGGCATCTGCACATCCACGATCGCCACGTCCACCGAATGGCGGCGGAGCATGGCCAGTTCATGCCCGTCCGCGAACTCGCCGACCACCGTGATATCGGTCTCGCCGCGGAGGCGCGCCAGGACACCAGCGCGAGCCAGCGGTTCATCGTCCACCACCGCCACGCGGATCATGCGGCGACCCGCGCTGCGCTCGTGACCCGATACGGCAGCTCGATCGCGGCGCGCCATGTCGCTTCGACGAGCCCGGCCTCGAAGCGATGCGCGCCGGGATACAGCGCCTCCAGCCGTGCGCGAACGTTCGCCAGCCCGACGCCGGTCGCCCGGCTACCCGCGGGGAACGGTATATCGTTGTCGACGGTCACGCGAAGGCGATCGTCGTCCCGGACGATGTGGATCGCCAGCACACCCACGGTTCCTCGCGGGGCGATGCCATGGCGGATCGCATTCTCGACCAATGGCTGGAGAAGCAGGTACGGCAAGCTCGCGTCGAGGACATCCGGCCCTGCCCGCATGTCCACGCGCAGGCGATCGCCCAACCTGGCCTTTTCGATATCCAGGTAGGTGGAGGTGAAAGCGATCTCCTCGGCCACGCTGACTTCGTGCCCACGGGTTTCCTCCAGCGTGGCGCGGAGGAAATCGCCCAGGCGGGCGATCATCCGGCTGGCTTCCCGCTTTCGATCGTCGGCGACGAGGGCGGAGATCGCATTGAGGGTATTGAAGAGAAAGTGCGGCTGCAGCTGGTAACGCAAGGCGCGCAGTTCGGCATCGCGCGCCGCGAGCCCCGCGAGCCTCACGCGCTCGCCCTCGGCTTGCAGGGCCGCACGGTGCAGCACGACCGCCTGTAATCCGCAGAAGGCGATGAGCGCGAGCCAGCAACCGTCCAGTCCGCCAAAGACCCAGGTCCAGTCCATGCGCGCACGCGCGCCCTCGTCCGCGATGAAGCGCAAGGCGATCAAGGCGTTCAACACCGACATCGCATAGGTGGCCGGAAGGAGCACCGCGGCCATCGTCCACCCGCTGGCGCCGCGCCGCCAAAGCATGCGCTGCAGCCAACCCACCGGCACGATCCAGAACAAATAGGCCACGGCGTAGAAGAGCCGGAAGGCCAGCACATGCGCATCGCCGACCGACGGCAGTCCCATGACGAGCATGCAGCCCAGCACGGGCAGGCCCGCGATCCAGGCCATGCCTGGCGACACCGTCGCGCTGCGATCTTCACGCATGGCCTTGCCCGTGGCTTCCGTGTCCGCAGTATCGGTCAGAAGTTGGAGGAGTACAGCATGGAGGCGATCTTCCAGCCGTCGTCGGTATGGATCAGTTGCCAGGTCTCCGCGCCCTTGTTGCCCACCTTTCCGTCGGCCACGAACTCGAAATCGAAGTAGACCGAGGCCACGCTGCCGTCGGTTTCGATGCGTACGTTGTGGAAGCGCTCCTCGATGCCGGCCTTGGTGCTGCCGACGTAGTCGGCGAACTCCTGCCAGGTACCCGCCTTGTAGCGGGCGGCTTCCGGATGCTTCGCCTTGACCTTGCGGTAGCTTTCATCACCCAGCACGTTCCACCACGCCTTGCTGTCGGCGAGGAAGAGGTTTGCCAGTGCGGCGCGGTCGTGGGTTTTCAGGGACGCCTGGAAACGCGTCACCACCTGTTCGATCTCGGCCTTCGGCGAATCGGCGGCGGCACAGGGAACGGCGGCCACGAGGGCCAGCAGGGCGAGAAGGTGGCGGATGCGCATGGTATGACCTCGATGATGGGTGCATCGAGCAAACCAGCGGAACCGTCCCGCCGCCAGTGGGCGTGCGGCGGGACGGTGGATCAACGCTGTGAAACGGTCGTTACAGGCAACCCACCAGCCCGTCGTAAACGGAGTAACGGGACATCGGCAGCTTCGCGTGCAGCGCGTCGTCGCCGTTCATCACCTCGTAGAACTTGTCCACCGGGGTGTCCTTGGCGAGCAGGAGCTTGCATTTGTAGAGCTTGGCCGCGGTCTGCACGGCACCGGATTTCGGGTTCACCGCCGCGGTGCTGCCGGAGAACAGCCAGAGGCACTGCTTCAGTGTCCCCTTGGTGCTGTCGACCGAACAGCGAAGCTGCATCGGGCGCAGGTTGGCATATTCCCCTTCGCAGAAGGTATCGCCGCAGATCTTCTCGAAGCCGGCGTTGAGCCGGACTTCCGCCTCGAAGAAGCGATCCATGCCCTGCTCCGATGCCGGCCAGTCGATGGCGTCGACATAGCGGGCGGGAGCGGGCGCGACCTGGGCGAAGACGGCGGCAGGCAGGATGAAGAGGGCGGCGGCGAGCGCGTTTCGAAGCATCATGGTGACTCCTTGGTTGAGGAGCCACCATGAAACGCTCATCGCGAAGGCGCGTATGTCCCTTGCCGCCCACGCACGCGTGTAGCCACCCGGTCAGCCGCCGGGTAGGAAGAGTCTATAGCCAGCGCCCGTAGCGGCGGATATAGATCGTCTTCACCACCTGCGTGAGCACGCAGTAGCACACCAGCGTCAACGCCAGCCAGGCGAAATAGATGCCTGGCAAGGGATGCATGCCGATGCGCGCGCCGAGTCCCGAGTAAGGGATCAACATCCCGACGACCATGATCGCGCCGGTCAACGCCAGCACCGGCGCGGACGCCATGCTGCGCAGGAACGGAATGCGCCGCGTGCGGATCATGTGCACGATCAGGGTCTGCGAGAGCAGGCCCTCGATGAACCAGCCCGACTGGAACAGCGACTGGTGCGCGACGTCGTTGGCGCCGAACCAGTGCCACATCAGCCAGAACGTGGTGATGTCGAACACCGAGCTGACCGGACCGATCCAGACCATGAAGCGGCCGATGTCGCCGGCGTCCCACTTGCGTGGCTGGCGCAGGTATTCCTCGTCCATGCGGTCGAACGGAATCGACAGCTGGGACAGGTCGTAGAGCAGGTTCTGCACGAGGATCTGCAACGGCAGCATCGGCAGGAAGGGAAGGAAGGCGCTCGCCACCAGCACGCTGAACACGTTGCCGAAGTTCGAGCTGGCGGTCATCTTGATGTACTTCATGATGTTGCCGAAGGTGACCCGTCCCTCGATCACGCCCTCCTCCAGCACCATGAGGTTCTTTTCCAGCAGGATGATGTCCGCCGACTCCTTCGCGATATCCGTCGCGGTATCGACCGAGATACCCACGTCGGCGTCGCGCAGGGCGGGCGCGTCGTTGATGCCGTCGCCGAGGAAGCCGACGGTATGTCCCTTGCGCTGGAGCGAGCGGACCACGCGGGCCTTCTGCACCGGCGACATCTTCGCGAAGACGGTGGTCTTCTCCACCATCGCGTCGAGCGCCTCGTCGTCCAGCTGCTCGATGTCGCGGCCCTGGGCCGACGCTTCCACGTCGAGGCCGACCTCGGTGCAGATCTTCCGCGTCACCGCCTCGTTGTCGCCGGTGATCACCTTCACCGCCACGCCATGGTGGTTGAGCGCGCGGATGGCGGTGGCGGCCGAGTCCTTCGGCGGATCGAGGAAGGCCAGGCAGCCCACGGCGGTGAGGCCTTGCTCGTCGGCCACGCCATAGGCGCGCTCGCCCGTCGGGTCGCGGCGGACGGCCACGACCAGCACGCGCAGGCCATCCTCATTGAGGCGACGGGTCATCGCGCGGATCTCGGCACGCTTCTCGGCCGTCATCGGTTCGGTCACATCACCGATGCGGGCCTCGCTGCAGATCGCCAGCATCTCCTCGACCGCGCCCTTGCAGACCAGCAGCTGCTCGCCCTTCCCGTCCGCGACGACCACCGACATGCGGCGGCGCTGGAAGTCGAAGGGGATCTCGTCCACCACGTGGAAGCGGTGCGCCACGGGTTCGAGGTCGCGGTGGGCCAGCACCGCCTTGTCCATCAGGTTGCGCAGGCCCGTCTGGAAACGGCTGTTGAGGTAGCCGTACTCCAGCGCCTCGTCCGAGTCGTCGCCATTGAGGTCGACGTGGCGCTCCAGCACGATCTTGTCGAGCGTCAGGGTGCCGGTCTTGTCCGTGCACAACACGTCCATCGCGCCGAAGTTCTGGATCGCGTTGAGGCGCTTCACCACCACCTTGCGCTTCGACATGGCGAGGGCGCCCTTGCCGAGGTTGGCGGTGACGATCAGCGGCAGCATTTCCGGCGTCAGGCCCACCGCCACCGAAAGCCCGAACATGAAGGCCTCCAGCCAGTCGTGCTTGTCGAAGCCGTTGATCAGGAAAACCACCGGGACCATCACCGCCATGAAGCGGATCAGCAACCAGCTCACCGAGGAAATGCCCCGGTCGAAGCTGGTCTGCACGCGCTCGCCCGAAAGGGTATGCGCCAGCGACCCCAGGTAGGTGCGCCCGCCCGTCGCCAGCACCACGGCGGTGGCGGTGCCGGAAACCACGTTGGTGCCCATGTAGCAGATCGTCGGCAGGTCGAGCGGACCGGACGAGGTATCGCCGGCCGTGGTGCCGTTGGGCGCGGCTTTCTCGACCGGGATCGACTCGCCGGTGAGGATCGCCTGGCTGATGAAGAGGTCCTTCGTCGCCAGCAGGCGCAGGTCGGCGGGCACCATGTCGCCGGCGCCGAGGTGGACGATGTCGCCGACGACGAGTTCCTCGACCGGCACCTCGATGCGCTCGGCGTGGCCGTCGTCCGCACGGCGGGTGACGGTGGCCGTGTTGCGCACCATCGCCTTCAGCTTCTCCGCCGCACGCGAGGAACGGAACTCCTGGGTGAAGGAAAGCAGCACGCTGATCGCCACCATCACCGCGATGATGACGGGACCGGTGACGTCGTCGGGCTCGGTGAACAGCTGCACCCCGGCGAGTACGAGCAGCACGATGATGAAGGGGTTGCGGAAAGCGCGCAGCAGCTGGATCGACCAGTGCGGCGGTTTTTCATGGCCCACTTCGTTGATGCCGTCGCGGTCGAGGCGCTCGGCGATGGCGGCCTCGTCGAGGCCGTCCGGCCGGGCGTCCAGCGCACGCAGCAGTTCGTCCGCGGGACGGTAGGCGTCCGCGGTGGCCTGGGTGTAGATCTTGGCGGCGACGGCCGCCTGCGAGGTGTGGATCTTCATGGCTCGCTACCTCTCCGGACGCGCGGTCCGGTCAGGCGCGAGCGGCCGTCGGCGTCAGCCGAAGGCGAGCGCGCCGGCGCGGAGCCGACGTTCGGTGTCGCTATGGATATCGACGGCGGACGGCGTAAGCCGCGCCGTAGTGTCTATGTCGCTGTTCATGGCCTCGGAAGTTTGCCATCCGCGGGTTTCAACGAGCTTTCAACGGTGTCGAGCGAGCGCGGCACCGTGATCGTGCGCTTGGCCGGCACCGGGCCGGTGGCGCGACGGCGGGCGAGTGCGAAAGCGAGACGGCGGCCGAACATGCGCGGCGCGGTCTTGTCGAGCTGGAGGTTCATGGCTCAATCCTCGAATAACGGAAGCTCACGGCTTCCGACGAGGAGAGCCGGACTTTCCCTAGCGGAGGAAAGCGCCGGCCGACCGGGTGCGGTCGCCGCGGGCGATGAGTTTTGCCAGCGCCGGGACCCGATGCGTGCGGGAGCCGGCGCGTCGACTAGGGTAGACGTCCATATGCCTGGATAAGCTAAGAGGGTTGCCGCCGCCCGAGACCCCGTGCGGTAGCCGGGGGATTGTCGCGCCGCGGCGAAGCGCGGTCAAGCGAAAACCGCCGGACCGGGAGGATTCATGCCGGCAGGGGCAAACCCTGCTTGATGCCGGCCTCGTACTCGGCCGCCTCGGCCAGCAGCCACTCGCGAAAGCGCGCCACGCCGCTATGCGATTCCGAGCGCTTCGGGTAGACGAGGTAATACGCCTCGGCGACGCGCATGCGCTCCTTGCACAGCACCGTCAACGCGCCGCATTCGATCAGCGAGCGAGCCATGACGAGGCGGCCCAGCGCCACGCCCATGCCTTCGAGCACCGCGCGCTGCAAATGCTCGGTATTGTCGAAGCGCGCGACATAGCGCGACGGCAGCGGCATGCCAAAGGTTTCGGCCCAGTCGTTCCAGCGGCCGGACGGATCGCCGAGCAAGGGCCATCCCGCGAGCGACGTATCAGGCAAGCCACCCATGCGGCGCACCAGGGAGGGGCTGGCGATCGGGACGATGTATTCGTCGAACAAGCGGTCCGCCTTCGTGCGCGGCCATGCGCCGAGGCCGTAGCGGAACGCCACGTCCACGGTGGGTTCGCGGTCGAAATCGACCACCGCGACGGAGGAATGAAGACTGAGTTCCAGTTCCGGATGTTTGCCCACGAGTCTGGGCAGCCGGGGGACCAGCCAGCTCGACGCGACCGACGGCAGCACGCTCAGCGTCACCGCATCCTGGTGCCTTCCCTCGAAACGGCCCAGGGCATGCTCGATACCCTCGAAATGATGGCCGATGGCTTCCAGCAGGTTGGCGCCGTCGGCGGTCAGCGTCACGCCGCGCGGCCCACGATCGAACAGGGAGCGCCCCAGCCGTTCCTCGAGGTTACGGATCTGGTGGCTCAACGCGCTGACGGTGAGGTTCAACTGTTCCGCCGCGCGTGACAGCTTGCCCGTGCGGGCGACCAGGACGAACCCCTGAAGCAGACCAAGCGGGAGGCGAGACATGTGAAAATTCCTCAAGGCCGGGTTGCAAACATATCGCTTTTTGGCCCGCGTTAGAACGGGCACCCTTTACCTCACCGAAAGCCGCAAGTCGTTGCGAACGGTGTAATGGGAGGGTGTCATGGCATCGATCTTCACCGGCCTTGCCTTCATGCACGGCCACATCGTCAATCGGGAACTCGTGCTCCGGCTCGGCCGGGAGGAAACCGTGATCGACCGCGGCGCAGGCGCCCGGCAGGCCTCGGCGGCTCCGCGCAAGGAAAGCGTCAAGCCGGCAGTAAGACTACCGGGAAACCCAGCTTGCGCCACCTGCTGAAACACACGGCCTGAACCTGGCTTGCGTCATCATGGGGGTTTCCGCCCTCATCGGAGATGACGCATGAAGTTACGCAACCTCGGGCGTTCGCCCCTGCGGGTCGCCCCGCTCGCCTTCGGCGGCAACGTCTTTGGCTGGAGTGTCGACGAGTCACGGTCGTTCGACCTCCTCGACGCCTTCGTCGACCACGGCTTCAACCTCGTCGACACGGCCGATGTCTATGAGGCCTGGGTACCGGGTAACGAGGGTGGCGAATCCGAGACGATCATCGGCAAGTGGCTGAAGAAGAGCGGCAAGCGCGACAAGGTCGTCGTCGCCACCAAGGTGGGCAAATGGGCGCGCTATCCCGGACTGGCGCCCACCAATATCAAGGAGGCCGTGGAAGACTCCCTGCGCCGCCTGCAAACCGATCATATCGACCTTTACCAATCGCACGAGGACGACCCGAAGGTGCCTCTCGAGGAGACCTTGCGCGCGTTCGACGACCTGGTGAATGCAGGCAAGGTGCGTGTCATCGGCGCTTCCAACTACGACGCCACGCGACTGGACGACGCCTTGAGCACCAGTGCGTCCAAAGGCCTGTCGCGTTACGAATCGATGCAGCCGGAATACAACCTCATGGACCGCAAGGGCTTCGAGGAAGCACTGCAACCGCTATGCGTGAAAGAGGAGGTCGGCGTGATCAGCTATTACTCGCTGGCCAGCGGCTTCCTCAGCGGCAAGTACCGGAGCGAGGCCGACCTGTCCAAGAGCAGCGCCCGAAGCGGCAAGGTGAAGGCGTACCTCAACGATCGCGGGTACCGCGTCCTGGCGGCGCTGGACGAGGTGTCACAGGCCCGCGATGCGAAGCCGGCACAGGTAGCGCTGGCATGGGTGATGGCGCAGCCGTCGATCGCCGCCGCGATCGCCAGTGCCACCTCGCTGGAACAACTGCACGAGATCGCGAAGGCGGCGACACTCGAGCTGACGCCAGCCGACCTGGCGACCCTGAAGGCCGCCAGCGACTACTGACTGGCGGCTTGAGCGAGAGTCCTGGTGGGAAGCGGCTTCCCACCAAGTTCATCAGACTCACCAAACCGGCAAGCTCCCGCTCGTGGCGGGAGCCGACCCTGTCGGCGATGGGCGCCCGCGGCGAACCCGCCTACCCGTCAGCGCGAAGCGACCAACACGTCCAGTGCCGCGTTGAACGTCGCGCTCGGGCGCATGGCGGCGCTTACCCGCTTCATGTCCGGGTGGTAATACCCGCCGATCTCCACCGGCTTGCCCTGTGCGCCGTTGAGTTCAGCGACGATCTTCGCCTCGTTCCCGGCCAGGGTCTTCGCCACCGTGGTGAACCTGGCCTTCAGGTCCGCGTCGTCGTCCTGCGCGGCGAGTGCTTCGGCCCAGTACAGCGCCAGGTAGAAATGGCTGCCACGGTTGTCGATCTCGCCGACCTTGCGGGCGGGCGACTTGTTGCTGTCGAGGAAGCGGCCGTTGGCCTGGTCCAGCGTCTTCGCCAGCACGCGGGCGTGCTTGTTGTCGTAGCGCTCGGCGAGGTGCTCCAGCGAGGCTGCCAATGCCAGGAATTCACCCAGCGAATCCCAGCGCAGGTAGCCTTCCTCGACGAACTGCTGCACGTGCTTCGGCGCCGAACCGCCCGCGCCGGTCTCGAACAGGCCACCGCCGGCCATCAGCGGCACGATGGAGAGCATCTTCGCGGAGGTGCCCAGCTCCATGATGGGGAACAGGTCGGTGAGGTAGTCGCGCAGCACGTTGCCGGTGACCGAGATGGTGTCTTCGCCCTTGCGGATGCGCTCAAGCGAGAACTTCGTCGCCTCCACTGGCGCAAGCACGCGGATGTCGAGGCCACGGGTGTCGTGGTCCTTGAGGTAGCGCTCGACCTTGGCGATGACCTGCGCGTCGTGCGCACGGTTCTTGTCCAGCCAGAACACCGCCGGCGTCGCCGACAGCCGCGCGCGCTGGACGGCGAGCTTCACCCAATCCTGGATCGGCGCATCCTTGGTCTGGCACATGCGCCAGATGTCGCCCGCCTCGACGGCGTGTTCGAACACCACGCTGCCATCGTCCGCGACGACACGCACCGCGCCATCGGCGGGGATCTGGAAGGTCTTGTCGTGCGAGCCGTATTCCTCGGCCTTCTGCGCCATCAGGCCCACGTTCGGCACGCTGCCCATCGTGGCCGGGTCGAACGCGCCGTGGGCGATGCAATCCTCGATCACCGCCTGGTAGACGCCGGCGTAGGAACGATCGGGAATGACCGCCTTGGTGTCCTGCAACTTGCCTTCCGCATTCCACATGCAGCCGGAGTCGCGGATCATCGCCGGCATCGAGGCGTCGACGATCACGTCGCTGGGCACGTGCAGGTTGGTGATGCCCTTGTCGGAGTTGACCATCGCCAGGGCCGGTCGCTGCGCATACTCCGCCTTCAGGTCGCCCTCGATCTGCGCGCGCGTGCCCGCGTCGAGCTTGTCCAGTCGTGCATAGAGGTCGCCGATGCCGTTGTTGGCGTCGAAGCCCACCTGCTTGAGCGCGTCGGCGTGCTTCGCCAGCACGTCCTTGTAGAACTCGCGTACCACGATGCCGAACATGATCGGATCGGAGACCTTCATCATCGTGGCCTTCAGGTGCAGCGAGAACAGCACGCCCCTGGCCTTCGCGTCCGCGATCTGCGCGTCGATGAAGGTGGCCAACGCCTTGCGGCTCATCACGGCGGCGTCGACGATCTCACCGGCCTTCACCGCGAGCTTGTCCTTCAGGACCTTCGTCGCGCCGTCCTTGCCGATGAATTCGATGCGCAGGGTACCCGCCTTGGCCAGGGTGGCCGACTTCTCGCTACCGTAGAAATCCCCGCCATCCATGTGCGCGACGTGCGACTTCGATTCCGGCGACCACTTGCCCATGCGGTGCGGATGCTTGCGCGCGTAGTTCTTGACCGACAGCGGCGCACGGCGGTCGGAGTTGCCTTCACGCAACACGGGGTTCACGGCGCTACCCATGGCCTTGCCGTAGCGCGCGTTGGTCTCCTTTTCCTCGTCGGTCGACGGGGCATCCACGTAGTCCGGCAGGTCGTAGCCCTGCGACTGCAGTTCGCGAATGGCGGCCTTCATCTGCGGCACGGAGGCGCTGATGTTCGGCAGCTTGATGATGTTGGCTTCCGGCGTGGTGGCCAGCTGTCCCAATTCGGCGAGGTGGTCGCCGATCTTCTGCGCATCGGTGAGGCACTCCGGGAACTGCGCCAGGATGCGGCCGGCGAGCGAGATGTCGCGCGTTTCCACCGCCACGCCCGCGGTACCGGCGAAAGCCTCGACGATCGGCAGGAACGAGGCGGTGGCGAGGAACGGCGCTTCGTCGGTGAGCGTATAGATGATCTTGGGCGAGCTGGACATGATTCGGCGAGCCTTATGCTCTGTCTCTTATACACATCT
>NZ_JBPGXU010000027.1:0-41572 GCF_056755675.1 Luteibacter sp. KNZ12-1A
CGGCCGCGCAGCGGCATCCTTGCCCAAGGGACGGCGACTACCGTCGCGCCGAGGGTGGCGCCCGGCAGCTCCCCCGCCGCGCCACGCAACGAACGCGAGGGCGAAGCCGAGCCCCGCCCCGCACCAGGCGAACCCCTGAAATGCGTGAAGAACCATTTTTTACTAGAGCCTCCGCGGACCCGGATCGCTTGTCGCAGGTTTACCGTCTTCATGATGCCCGGCGAAACGCCGGAGGTAGCGTGGTGCGCTCGGCGTGGTAACGGCGATGTCGAACCATCCGGCACTGCCCGTCAGATCGAGCGGCAGAGTCTTCGACTGTCCAGCGTCGAGTTCGAGGTCGCGGGGTGCCGTGCTGCCATACGCATCCGTGACGCGGACGGTCACGCTCGTCGCCCCCCGATTGCTCAAGCGCACGTCGACGCTGCGAGCGCCTGACGTGCCTGCAACGACCACTTCCAACCCATCACCGGCGAACCCACGCAGGTGCGCGAAGTACCCATTCGGGCCATGGATGCGGCGGTCGTAGCCGTCGCCGGCTTTCGCCAGCGCCCAGCGATCCTCGATGCGCTTGCCCGCGCTGACCGCGTAGCGACGCGGCGGGGCGTCGCGCCGGAGCCCGTCGTAGACGAGGAAAGCGGCACCGAGGCGGCCGCTGTTGGTGAAGGCAATGCGACTGCTGTCCGCATCCAGACGGTGTTCGACCGTCCATGCGTAGCCGAGAGCGCGCGATGGACGCGTGCCCGGCTCCTGCACGGGCATGGCCTGCTCGTGCGGTACCGTGATGACTGCCTTGCCATCCGAACCAGCCGGCACACCCAGCGTCGGCACGCGCTGGTCGGCGTTGCCGGCGAAATCGAAGGCGCTGGTCAGGTCGCCGCATACCGAGCGGCGCCATGTGCTGATGTTCGGCTCCTCGACACCGAAGCGCTTTTCGAGGAAACGCAGCACCGAGGTGTGATCGAAGGTTTCCGAGCAGACCCAGCCACCACGGGTCCACGGCGAGACCACGATCATCGGCACGCGATTGCCCAGGCCGACCGGCTGTTCGCCGCGTGGATCGCTGTCCGGTACGAGCGGCGACGAGATCCTCGGGTGGGCGTCGAGGTCCATGATCTCGTCGCCCAGGCCGGCGAGCAGGTCGTCGGAAACCATGCCCTGCCCGTCCTCGCCGCTTTCCAGCGGCGGCGCCGGCGGTACCACGTGATCGAAGAAGCCGTCGTTCTCATCGTAGTTGAGGAAAAGGACCGTGCGGCTCCACACCTTCGGATTGGCGGTCAAGGCCTCCATGACGCGACGAATGTAGAAAGCGCCATCGGCGGGTGACGAGGTGGGATGTTCGCTGTACTTGTACGGCGCGACGATCCACGTCACTCGTGGCAGGCGATCGTGCAACACGTCGTCGCGCAGTTCGCGCAGGCTGTGGTTCGACACCCCGTTGCGCACGAGCGAACCCTTCGGATCGGCGCCTTCCTTCACCTGGTACTTCGCGAAGAACTCCAGCGAGTTGTCCGTGTAGTTGTCGGTCGGCGAGCCCGGATCGCCAGTGCCACCCTGGTACACGCGCCAGCTGACGCCCGCCTTCTCCAGCCGCTCCGGATACGTGGTCCACGTATAGCCATCCGCATCGGGGCGTTCCTCGGTGCCCGGCCCATTGCCCTTCTTGCCCAGCCGCCCGGAAGGATCGGCCGTGCCGCTCCAGAGGTAGATCCGGTTGATGGCGGTGTCGGCGAGTGCGGAGGCGTGGTACGCGTCGCAGACGGTGAAGGCGTCGGCGAGCGCGTAATGGAATGCCGCGTCCTCGCGGCGCAGGTACGCCATCGTCAGCACGTCCTGCTTTTGTTCGATCCAACGGTCGTTGCGGCCGAGGTTCCAGGCACCGTGGCCGCTGCTCCAGCCATGGTCGGTGCCCTCGTGATGATCGCCGCAGGCGCGCGTGTCCAGGTGGAAGGGATAGACCCAGCCCACGTCGTCACCGATGCCGCGTGCCTTCCAGTATTTCGTGCGCGCCGCCGTCACTGGCTGGCGCCACACCGGATCGCCATTGCCGAGTTCCAGCACGCGCGGATCGGCGAAGCCACGCACACCGCGCAAGCTGCCGAAGTAATGGTCGAACGAACGGTTCTCCTGCATGAGGATCACCACATGACCGACATCCGCGATCGTGCCGGTGCGGCGGTCGGGGCCCGTCGCCAGCGCTCGGGCGATCGCCGAAGGGAAACCCTGCGCGACCAGCGAGGCGACGACGGTGGCGCCCGCGGCATGGAGGAAACGGCGGCGATCGCGGGAAAACATCCGGCGTCAGTCCCTGGCGAGCGATTCGATGAGTGCCGCATGCAAGGCGGGCGTGGCCGCGGCGACGACGCGACCGCCGCTGTCGAGGCCGAGAGCGCGGCCTTCCCAGTCGGTCATGACGCCACCGGCGGCTTCGACCACCGGCGCGATGGCGAGGTAGTCGTACGGCATGAGGTTGGCCTCGACCACCGCATCGATATGGCCGGCCGCCAACATGCCATAGCCGTAGCAGTCGCCGCCGAAACGGCGCGCATACGCGGCACGGCTCGTGCGGTCGAAACGAGACCATTCGTCAGGGCTGAACATGTCCGGCGTGGTCGTGTAGAGCGTGGCGGCCGCGAGGGTCACGCACGCACGGGTACGGCAAGGCAATCCGTTCATCGTCGTTCCCACGCCCGTATGCCCGATCCAGCGTTCGTCCAGCACGGGCATGTCCAGCACGCCGAGTACCGGCTTGCCGTGGCGGAGCAAGGCCAGCAAGGTGCCCCAGAGCGGCCAGCCCGAAATGAAGCTGCGCGTGCCATCGATGGGATCGATCGACCAGACGTACTCCGCATCCACGCGTGTCGCCCCGTACTCCTCACCGAGCAGGCCGTGCGAGGGCCACGCCAGTTCGATGCGCTCTCGCAACATCGATTCCACGCCCCGGTCCACGGCTGTCACGGGGCTCATGTCACCCTTGAGCGTCACATCCACCGGGCGGCGGAATCTCGGCAGGGACAACGCACGCGCGTTATCGGCGATACCCGCGGCGAATGCCTCGAACTCCTTCCGCTCAGCGGCGGACAACGATTCCATCAACGACACTCCTGGCTGGAAAGAACGTGCGCGGCCTAGCGTTCGCACGTTTCGGGATGATGACAAAAACGAAAATTCTCTGGTGGACTCGGAAGCCACAGGTTTGCAAATATACCCAAAATGCCACATGGTGGGGTGCATCATGAACCTTCCGTGGGGCAGCTTCGACGAACCGCGTCACAGGGTGAAAAAACCGGCCATGCGTCCATACCGCCAAATCGGAAGCGTCATCGCGCTGCTCATGGCCGCCTGTGGCATGGCCCGTGCCGGTACGGTCACCGTGTACTCCGCCCTGGAAAGCGACGAGATCGCCACCTACCTGGACGCGGCGAAGAAGGCCCTGCCCGGCCTCGACATCCGTATCCTTCGCCTGTCCAGTGGCGACCTCGCCGCGCGCCTGCTCGCCGAATCGGCCGAACCGCGAAACGACGCGATCTGGGGCATGGCGGTCACCGACATGCTCGAACCGCGCATCGCCACGCTGCTCGCGCCGGTACATGGGCCGAACATCGACCGCATCCCGGCGGCGTTCCGCGCCACCGACGGGCTCTGGTTCGCACCCACGGGATACCTCGCCGCCCTGTGCGTCAATCGCGAGGCCCTGGCCGAGCGTAACCTGCCGATGCCACGCAGCTGGCGCGACCTCGCCTCGCCGAAGTACCGGGGCCAGGTGGCCATGCCCGATCCCTCGTCGTCCGGCACGGGTTACATGCTGGTGTCCTCGCTCTCGGATGCCGGTCGCGATACCGAAGGCATGGACCTGTTGCGCGACATCGCGCGCAATGTCGGCCAGGTCACCCTGTCCGGTTCGGCACCGTGCAAGCTCGCGCGCATCGGCGAATTTCCCATCGGCATCTCGTTCGCCTTCTCGGCCATGCAATCCATCCGCCAGGGCTATCCGGTGACGATGGTGATCCCGGAAGGACGCAAGGGTTACGAACTGGAGGCATCCGCGTTGATGAAGGGTTCTCCGCACGCGGATGACACGAAACGTTTTCTCGACTGGACCGCGTCGCCCGAAGCGGCCGCGTTGTATCGCGGCTACAAGGAGATCGTCGCCGCTCCCGGCAGCGTGCCGAGCGCGGAACAACAGCGGCAGGGTTTGCCCGCCGACCTGGTCGCGACGCTGCCCGTGCGCGATTTCGCCACCGCGGCGCGCGAACGCGCGGCGCTCATCGCCAGATACAAGCGGCTGACGCGCTGACGCGCCGGCCTTGGGGAGTTGGGGAATGCACCTGCGTATCGACGACATCGCAAAGGCATGGAACGGGCATACCGTGCTCGACGGCGTCTCGTTCGACGCCGGAGAGAGCGAGTTCGTCTGCCTGCTCGGGCCCAGCGGTTGCGGCAAGACCACCCTGCTGCGCATCGTCGCGGGATTGACCGCGGCGGACGCGGGGCGCGTGATCCTCGGCGGTCGCGACATCAGCGCGTTGCCCGCGCGCGAGCGGCGCATGGGCCTGGTCTTCCAGGCCTATTCCCTGTTCCCCGACATGACCGCCGCGGCCAACGTCGGCTATCCCATGCGCCTGCGCCGCGACGCTCCGGCGAAGATCGCCGCGCGCTGTAGCGAACTGCTGGAACGGGTCGGCCTGGGCGGCCTCGGCGCGCGCTTCCCCGACGAACTCTCCGGCGGCCAGCAGCAGCGCGTGGCGCTGGCCCGCGCCCTCGCCACCGAGCCGGCCATGCTCCTGCTCGACGAACCGCTCTCCGCGCTCGATCCCGCCATACGCGGGCAGTTGCGCGGCGAGATCCGCCTGCTCCAGCGTGCGCTTGGCATCCCGACGATCATGGTGACGCACGACCAGGAAGAAGCCCTGGCGATGGCGGACACGATCGTCTGCATGAATCGCGGCAGGATCGAACAGACCGGCAGCCCTCGCGACCTCTACGAGCGACCGCGTACCCGTTTCGTCGCGGAGTTCATCGGCCGCGCCAACCTGCTGCCGACGGCGTTCGTGCGCGATGCGATACCCGGCTTCCTCGAACGGCGCCCGCCCGGCGACGAGGCCACCTACGAGCTGTGCCTGCGCCCCGAGGACGTGGTGATCGAAAGCGACCCGCGCGGCGAGGCCGTGGTCGAGGACACCGTCTTCCTCGGCAACCTCGCGCGCATCACGCTCGCCTGGCGGGGACGGAAGCTGCTGGTGGAGCAGCCCGGACGCAGTGCGTTGAACCGGGGCGAGCCCGTTTCCGTGGATGCGCTGCGCGGCGCGTGGGTATGCGCATGAACACGATGCGCGCGACGGGCATGCTCCTGCTGGCGGTTCCGCTGCTGTGCCTGCTCGTGTTCTTCCTTCATCCGTTGGCGACCGTGCTCGTGCGCAGCGTCACCGATGCACAGGGAATGCCGACATTCGCGAACTACGTACGCCTGTTCGACGATCCCGGGCTTCCACGAGCGGCGCTGCGCAGCCTGCTCATCGGCGTCGCCACCACGCTATGCACCGTTTCGCTGGGGCTGTGCCTGGCGATGGCGCTGCATCGTACCCGCCTGCCCGGGAAGGCCCTGATCCGTGGCGCCCTGCTCCTGCCGATGCTCGCGCCCTCGCTCGTCCTCGCGCTGGGCCTCGTCTGCCTGCTCGGACGTAACGGGCTGGTGCACCGGCTTACCGGCCTGCCCACCGATATCTATGGTTTCTGGGGCCTGCTCATCGCGAACACGCTCTACGGGTTGCCGCAGGTGGTGATCATCGTTTCCGCCGCGCTGGCCCGAACGCCGGCACGCCATTACGACGCCGCCGAATCCATGGGTGCGACGCCCTGGCGGCAGTTCCTCGACGTGACCATTCCCCGGCTGCGCTTCGCCCTGCTCGCGGCGGCGTTCCTGGTCTTCACCGAAACGCTGACCGACTTCGGCAGCGCCGTGGTCGTCGGCGGCAGCTACCGCGTGCTGGCGGTGGAGATCTACGGCGAAGTGGTCGGGCAACTGGATTTCGCCATGGGCGCGACGCTGGGCGTGGTGCTGCTGGCGCCCGCCCTGATCTCGGTCTGGCTGGCCCGGCTGGCGAAACGCCGCCAGGACACGGGCGACGCGAGCCCGGGGCGCACGCTGGTTCCCGCGCGGCACCCGTGGCGTGAGATCGTTCTGGGCGGCATCTCGCTGCTGGCCCTGCTGCCTCTTGTCGGCGTCGTCGCCACCGTCGCCTATGTCAGCGTGGTGAAGCTGTGGCCGTACGACCGGACGCTCACGCTAGCCAACTACATGGGCGGCATGCCCGACGGATACGGTCCCGTGGCGACATCGGTCACCATGTCCTTGCTTGCCGCGGGCGCCGGCGTGCTGCTGGTGTTCGCGTTGTCCGCGGGCCTGCGCCGCGCACCGCCGTTCATCGCCAAACCCGCGCAGTTCATCGCCTCCCTGCCTGCCGCCGTGCCGGGCCTCGTGCTGGGCCTGGGTTACGTGCTGGCCTTCAACCACGGACCACTTTCCAGCTGGCTTTACGGAAGCGTGGCGATCGTGGCGGCATGCAGCCTCTTCCATTACCACGCGCAGGCCTTCCTCACCATGCAGACCGGCATGCGCCAGGTACCGGAAGCGCTGGACGACGCCGTGGCGGTATCGGGCGGCACGACCTTCCACGTGTTGCGCGACGCGGTATGGCCGTTCGCCGCGCCGGCGGCGATATCCACCTTCTTCTACCTGTTCATGCGCTCGATGGTGACGCTGTCGGGCGTGATCTTCCTGGTCACTCCCGAACTCGGGCTCGCCTCGGTCACGGTGATGCGCCTGGACGAAAACGGTTTCCTCGCGCAAGCCGCCGCGTATGCGATGTGCGTCGTGCTTGCCAGCGCACTCGCACTCGGCGCGATGCGCCTCCTCCTCCACGTACTCAAGGACCGACGCCATGTGGCATGAAGAACGGCATTCCCGCATTCGCGACCTGCTGCGCACCAGCGGCCAGGTGTCCGTCGAGCGGATCGTCACCGAGCTGGGCGTGTCGCGCGAGACGATCCGCCGCGACCTCGTCGAACTGGCCGAGCGTGGCGAGATCCGCCGCGTGCATGGCGGCGCGGTGCTCACCGGCGACGAGCCGCCGATCGACGTGCGCCATGCCACGCGGGTGCGCGAGAAACGCGCGATCGCCAAGAAGGTGGCCAGCTTGGTCGAAAGTGGCCAGACCATCTTCATGGACGCGGGCAGCACGATGAACCTCGTGGCCGAGGCACTCGCCACGCGCAGCGGGCTCACCATCGTCACCAACGCGGTGGACGTGGCCGCGCGCTTCGCCGCGCGGGCCGGCAACGACGTGCACCTGCTGGGCGGCCGCTTCAACGCGCAAACGGGTTGCACCCAGGGTGCCGCCACCGTCGCCGAGATCGCACGGTATCAACCGCACCTCACCATCCTTTCGCCCGTCGGCATCGACGCCAAGGCCGGCGCGAGCAGTTTCGAGATGGAAGAAGCCGAGATCGCACGGGCGATGTGCGCCAATGCGCGCCGCATCGTCATCGCGGCCGACCATTCCAAGATGGGCGTACGCAGCCGCGTCGCCTGGTGTCCCGCGGACCGCATCGACGTGCTCGTGACCGACCGTCGCTCGGAGAAGTCCCGCGCGATCGCCGCCATTCGTAAGGCCGTGGGCGACATCGCATACGCCTGAAACAACATCGCGCCATGAAGGCCGCCATCCGTCATTTGCTTAGATCGATTGAAACCACCCCGTCACATACATCGCCCTTCCGGAGCATCCCATGAGTCCCCGCCCCACCCTCCGACGTACCCTCTTATGCGCCGCGGTCGCGGCATCCTTGTCCGGCGTCGTCTTCGGCCAGGCCACCACCGGCCGCATCACCGGTGCGGCGCCCATCGCCGCCGGTGAAACCGTCCTCATCGAAGGCAGCAACGGCATCACCCGCGAGGTGCCCGTCGACACCCGCGGCCGTTATGTCGCCGAGTCGCTGCCCCTGGCCACCTACAAGGTTTCGCTGAAGACCAACGGCAACATCGTCGACACGCGCGACAACATCACCCTGCGTGTGGGCGCCGCCACCGACGTCTCGTTCGAAACCGCTCCGGCCGGCAGCGCCCAGCAGCTCGAAGGCGTGACCGTTTCGGCGACCAACATGCCGAAGATCGACGTCGCCACCGTCGCTTCCAGCACGGTGATCACCGCCGCCGACATGGCCCGCCTGCCGCTGCAGCGCTCGGCCGAAGCCGTGGCTCTGCTCGCACCGGGCGCCTCGCCGGGCTATACCGGATTCAAGAACGCCTTCGGTGGCAGCCTGGTCAGCTTCGCCGGTTCAGCCGTTTCGGAGAACGCGTATTACATCAACGGCATGAACACGACCGATCCGCTCAGCGGCTTCGGCGGCGTCACCCTGCCCTACGGCGCGGTGGACCAGCAGGAGGTGCTCAGCGGGGGTTACTCCGCGATGTACGGCCGCTCGGACGGTGGTGTCATCAGCCAGGTCGGCAAGCGCGGCACCAACGAATGGCACTTCGGTGCCCAGGTGCTCTGGGAGCCGGACTTCGCCCGCGCCAGCGCCCGCAACATCACCTATGGCCACGACAATCCGGCGCCTCCGGGCACGATCAACCAGCGCAACGACGACAACCACGAATGGAGCACGACGGTCAGCGCCTATGCCGGCGGCCCGTTGATCAAGGACAAGCTGTACGCCTTCGCCGCCGTGGAGATGGAGCGCAGCAAGGGCAACAGCATCGGCGACGTGAACCACGCGTACGACACGAAGTACACGTACAAGGACCCGAAGTGGTACGGCAAGCTCGACTGGAACATCAATGACAGCAACATCCTCGAGCTGACCGGCGTCAACCAGACCCATCGATCCAACGGCAACAAATACACCTACGATTACGACACGAACACCGTCGGCGACTTCGCCAGTACGGATTCGACGTACAAGACCAAGGCCATGGTCTATGTCGCCAAGTTCACCAGCTACATCACCGACGACCTGACGCTCACCGCGCTGTACGGCAAGTCGAAACTCACCTATTACAACGAACCGCCCGCCACGGGCGTCACCGGCCCGTTCATCGGCAACGTGAGCCAGCAGAACCCCGCGCTCAACGGCGGCACGCCGATCACCAATGGACAGACGCTGGACACGATCGACAACCCCGACCACGAGTCCACCAACCGCAACCTTCGCGTCGACCTCAACTACAAGATCGGCAGCCATTCGATCACCGCGGGCATCGACAACCAGGATTCGCGCGACATCGACGACGGCACGACGATCGGCGGCGACGGCTACGAGCTGTGGTACGCCAAGGGCGACAAGAACCTCAACATCAGCGACAGCCCCTTCGTCGACAAGCCGGGCAATTATCCCGGTGGCGAAACCGGCTACTACGGCTATTACCGCCACTACAACACGCTCGCCTCCGTGCGCGTGAAGCAGCGTGCCCAGTACATCATGGACGACTGGCAGGTCACCGACCGCCTGCTGCTCTCGCTGGGCCTGCGCAACGACCAGTTCACCAACTACAACCCGGCCGGCCAGCCCTACCTGAAGCTGACCAAGCCGCAGTGGGCGCCGCGCCTGGGCTTCAGCTGGGACGTGAACGGCGACTCCAGCATGAAGATCTACGGCAACGCCGGCCGCTATTTCCTGGCCATGCCGGCATCCGTCGCACTACGTACCTCGGCGGGTTCGCTCGCCACCAACCAGTACTTCACCTATACGGGCATCGATGCGAGCGGCATGCCGACCGGCGTGACCTTCATCCAGTCGGCCACCGGTGGCGCCGTCTCTCCCAACGGCGAGTACGGCCAGCCGCCCGATCCCAAGACCGTCAGCGCCAAGAACATCAAGTCGGAGTACCAGGACGAGTTCATCCTCGGCGTGGACAAGCAGCTGAACGCCGATTGGATAGCGGGCGCGAAGGCCACCGTGCGCAAGCTGCGCAACGCGCTGGACGACGTCTGCGACAACGGCGCGATCACCCGCGCGGCCATCGCCCAGGGCGCGGACATCGACGCGGTCACCGTCGGCAGCTGCTACCTGTCCAACCCCGGACGGGCGAACGTCTACCAGCTGGCCAACAACAACGGCGGCTACACGAACGTGACGGTGACCAACGCGGACTTCGGCTTCAGCCACCTCAAGCGCAACTACTACGGCTTGGACCTGTACCTGTCGCATCCGTTCGACGGCACGTGGTCGGGCAAGATCGACTACCTGTACTCGCGCAGCTACGGCAATACCGAAGGCCAGGTGCGCTCGGACGTCGGCCAGGGCTCCGTCGCGGCCTCGCGCGACTGGGATTACGCCACGCTGATGAACTACGCCAACGGCTACCTGGCCAACGACCGCAAGCACCAGCTGAAGCTCTACGGCTCCTACCAGATCGCGCCCGAATGGCTGGTTTCCGCGAACCTGCTCATCCAGTCCGGTTTGCCGAAGTCGTGCCTGGGCCGCTACGGTGAGACCGAGAGCGATCCGTCCGGCTACGGCAGCTATTACCACTTCTGCTTCGGCGAACCCTCGGCCTATGGCGCGAAGGGCCGCGAGCCGTGGGAAGAGCTGGTCGACGTCAACCTCGAGTACCGTCCGTTGTGGGCCGACCGCAAGCTGGCCTTCACCGCTTCGGTGTTCAACCTGCTCAACCAGCAGCGGTCGCAGCGGACGAACCCGGTCTCGGGCAGCAAGAACTCGGTGAACGACGGTTATCAGCAGGTCATCAGCTACACGCAGCCGCGTTACGCCCGCTTCGGTGTCACCTACGACTTCTAACGGGAAGCCCATGCATCCACTACTGCGACTGGGTATCGTCGCGCTCGCCGCCGGAGTCCTCGCGACTCCGGCGGTCGGCGGCGAAAAGACCTACAAAGACCTGCCGACGGAGACGCCGGCCCGATTCACGCCGACGAATCCCGGCTTCGACTACGTGCGCCGCACGGTCGAGATCCCGATGCGCGACGGCGTCAAGCTGCATACCGTGATCCTCATGCCCAAGGGCACGACGCATGCGGGCATCCTGCTCACGCGCACCCCCTATGGCGCGGACGGCATGGGACATCGCAGCGACAGCCCACACCTGGGCCCCGCCCTGCGCGGCTACGACAACCCGGCCGACATCATCGTCCAGGACGGCTATATCCGCGTGATCCAGGATATCCGCGGCAAGAACGGCTCCGAAGGCGACTTCGTCATGAACCGGCCGCCGATCGGACACGGCAACCCCACCCCGGTCGACGAGTCCTCCGACATCTACGACACGGTCGACTGGGTGGTGAAGCACGTGCCGGAGTCGAACGGCAAGGTCGGCATCATCGGCATCTCCTACGACGGCTTCGAGGCGATGGTCGCCACGATCCGCCCGCATCCCGCGCTCAAGGTGGCCGTGCCGATCAACCCGATGATCGATGGCTGGATGGGCGACGACTGGTTCCATCGTGGCGCGTTCCGCCAGCAGATGATTCCCTACATCTACGGCATGGTGAACTCGCGCGGCAGCGACATCGGCTGGACCACGGGCTACCGTGACGACTACGACCTGTACCTGCGCGGCGGCTCCGCCGGCGACATCGGCCGCGCCTACGGCATGGAAGCGCTCGGCTTCTGGCAGAAGCTGCTCGCCCATCCCGCCTACGACAGCTTCTGGTCCGAGCAAGCCATCGACAAGGTCGCAGCGAAGGAGCCGATGACCGTGCCGACCATGCTCGTGCACAGCCTGTGGGACCAGGAAGACAACTACGGCGACATGGCGGTATACCGGGCGCTCGCCCCTCGCGACCCCGGGCACACGAAACTGTGGCTCGTGCTGGGACCGTGGCGCCACGCCAAGACCTGGGAAAAGGGCGACACCATCGGCGCGATCGACCTGGGCAGCGATACGGGCACCACGTTCCGCCAGAAGATCCTCCGCCCCTTCCTGGCCCAGTACCTGAAGGACGACGCGCCGAAGGCCGACATCGCACCGGTCAATGCCTTCGTCACCGGCGAGAACACCTGGCGCCAACTCGATTCCTGGCCTTCGGCCTGTCGCACCGGCTGTGCGCCGGTCATGCAGCGCTGGTTCGTCGAAGCCGACGGTGGCCTCGCCACGACGGCACCCGCGAAGGGCGAAGACGAATATGTTTCCGATCCGGCCAAACCGGTGCCGTATCGCGTGCGGCCGATCCAGTCGTGGTCGCACGGGGTGGCGGATCGCGAGGATTCCTGGCCGGAATGGCTCGTGGACGACCAGCGCCAGTTCGCCACGCGTACGGATGTGCTCACCTACGTATCGCCCGTGCTCGACAAGCCCATGGGCGTGTCCGGCGAGCCGCTGGTGCATTTGCTCGCATCCACCAGCGGCACGGACAGCGACTGGGTGGTGAAACTGATCGACGTCTATCCCGACGAGGTGGAGGAGAAGCCGTCGATGGGCGGCTACCAGTTGCCGGTCGCCATGGAGATCTTCCGTGGCCGCTATCGCGAGGGCTACGACAAGCCCATGGCGCTGACACCGGACAAGCCGCTGGAATACCGCTTCCCGCTGCCGACGGTGAACCACGTGTTCCAGCCGGGGCACCGGGTGATGGTGCAGGTCCAGTCGAGCTGGTTCCCGTTGTACGACCGCAACCCGCAAACCTTCGTGCCGAACATCTTCAATGCGAAACCCGGCGATTACCGCAAGGCGACGCAGAAGATCGTCCGCGACGGCGAGAACGGCACGTACCTGGAACTTCCCATCGTTCCCGCAAGCCGGTAACCACCGGCTTCTAACGGACGGCGACCTGGACGATCACGTCCGGGTCGCCGCATCCGCTAAGTGCCGGGATTCGGTCCCCGCAGCTGCGACGTCGGCACGCCGCGATATCCCCAGTCCTCCATGGCGACCTCGTCGATCACGACATGGGTCAGCTCCGGCGACTTGCCCAGCACGCGCTCGAGTGTTTCGGTGATCTCCGCGATCACCTGGGCCTTCTGCGCGGGCGTATTGCCTTCACGAGTGATACGAACGTTAACGTAGGGCATGGCAGCGTCACCAGCGGCCGGCGCTCGAACCGCCATCGACCGGCAGCACGACGCCATTGGTGAACTTGCTGGTCACGAGGTAGACCACCGCTTCGGCGATGTCCTCGGGGCGGCCCAGGCGGCCCATCGGGTTCAAGCCGCTCAGGAAGCCATGGGTCTCCGGTGCGTGCATCGGGGTCTCGATGATGCCGGGGGCGACCGCGCTCACCTTGACGTTATGCGGCGACAGTTCGATCGCCAGGCCACGCGTGACGTCGTTGAGGCCACCCTTGATCAGCACGGGCAGCGCGGAAGGCACGTTCCGGTCCGGCTGCAAGCCGAGGCTTGCCGTGATGTTGACGATGTGGCCGCTCTTGCGCGCGGCCATGTGGCGCGCCGCGAACTGCGACGGGTAGATGAAGCCACGCAGGTTGGTGTCGATCAGCGCGTCAATCTCGTCGGTGGTGTATTCGACGAAAGGCTTGGCGATGAAGATGCCGGCGTTGTTGACCAGCACGTCCACCTGGCCGAACGCCTCGATGGCGTGGTCGAACAGGCGCTCGGCGGTGTCGCGCAGGGCGATGTCGCCAGCGACCGCCAGGAATCGGTCCGGGTTACCCAGTGCGACGGCGGCTTCGTCGAGACGAGCCTGGCTGCGGCCGTTGCCGACCACGTTGTAGCCGAGGTCGAGAAAGGCCTTGGCGATGGCGAAACCGAGGCCGCTGGAGGCGCCGGTGACGATGACGGTTTGACGGGTGCTCATGCTGCTTGCTCCGAAGATGGTCAGGTTCCGGGGCCGTGGCCCCGGGCTGACCCGCAATCTATTGCCACGCCCGGTGCACATAAATAAGATCCGGAGCAATTGAATCATTACATGGTGTAATCCATGCACAGGCAGTTCGACGACCTGATGCTCGGCAGCATCGAGCTGTTTTGCCTTGCCGGCGAACTGGGTGGCTTCACCGCCGCGGCCACGGCGGCAGGCGTCACGCCCGCGGCGGTCAGCCGGTCGGTCGCCCGGTTGGAGGCACGCCTCGGCGTGCGCCTGTTCGTCCGCAGCACGCGGCAGATCCGTCTCACCGATGCGGGCCGCGTCTACATGGAGCAATGCCGGCAGGCGCTGGCCCAGTTCGCCGACGCGGAGCGGCTCGCCAGCGGCCAGCAGGCCCTGGTATCGGGACGGCTGCGCATCAGCGTGCCGACCACGTATGCGCACTATCGTTTGCTTCCGATGCTGCCCGACTTCCATCGCGAGCATCCGGACGTACGCCTCGACCTGCACGTCAGCAATCGCAACATCGGCTTTTCCGACGAGGCCTTCGACCTCGCGATCCGCGTGCGGCCGCAGGCGGATTCCACGCTGATCCTGCGCCATCTGGAAGATGCGCCGCTGGTGCTGGTGGCCACCCCCGCTTATCTGGAAACGCGTCGCGTGCCGCGATCGCTCGACGACCTGGCCTCGCACGAGTGCATCCAGTTCGACCTGCCAAGCAGTGGCCGGCGTATCCCCTGGTTGTTTCGCGACGGCGGCCAGGATGTCGAATTCGAGGCCGAAAGCGCGTTCACCGTGTCGGAGGACGTGCTCGGCGGCGTGACCCTGGCCCGCGCGGGAGCGGGCATCTTCCAGACCTACCGTTTCATCGTGGAAAAGGATCTCGCCGAAGGTTCATTGGTAGAAGTCTTGCCGGAGCTCGCGGGACGTTCCCGCCCTTACAACCTGCTCTACCCGCACAGCCGGTTCGTACCGCCCCGCGTACGCGCGTTCATCGATTTCCTGACGGCCCGCGTGACGCCGCAGCGGTAGGGGACATCGCGGAGGGAGTCCGCTCCCGCCTATACTCCCGCGCATGAAGCCCAACGTCCTGCTGCAGTACATCCTCCCGCACCGCTTTCTCTCTCGCATCGTCTACCAGGCGACCCGGTGGGAGTGGGCTCCATGGAAGAATTTTCTCATTCGGGAGATCGTGCAGCGCTATGCCGTCGACATGAGCCAGGCCGCCCAGCCGGACCCCTTCGCGTACCAGCACTTCAATGCGTTCTTCACTCGCAAGCTGAAGGTCGGCGCGCGCGAGGCCGATCCGGACCCGCAGGCGATCCTCTCGCCGGCCGACGGACGGATCAGCCAGTCCGGACGTATCCGTGACGGCCGTATCTTCCAGGCGAAGGGCCAGGAATACAGCGCGGCGGAACTGCTGGGCGACGAGACCGCCGCGGCACCGTTCCGCAATGGCAGCTTCGTCACCATCTATCTGTCGCCGCGCGACTACCACCGCGTGCACATGCCTCTGGAGGGCAAGCTCACCGGTACCACGCATGTTCCTGGTCGCATCTTCAGTGTGGCCCCGTTCGCGGTCGAAGCCATTCCGCGGCTGTTCGCGCGCAACGAGCGCCTCGTCTGCCATTTCCAGGGCGAACACGGCCCCTTCGTGTCGGTCATGGTCGGCGCGATCCTGGTCTCCAGCGTGGCCACGGTATGGGACGGCATGGCCATCCCGCCGTACGCCTCGGAGATCATCCGCAACGACTGCCGCGGCCGCGACGTGACGCTGGAACGCTTCGCCGAAATGGCCCGCTTCAACATGGGCTCGACCGTCATCCTCCTGTTGCCGGAGGGTTACACCCTGGACGAACTCAAGCCGCAACAACAGGTTATCGTCGGGCAACGCATCGGAGCCTGGACCGGCGACGGCGCGGCGCAATGACGAACCGCGTCACAATGTGACGAAAACGTCTTACATTTGACGCATCGGCGGCGTATTCTCGGCGGACCGCTGCCCGACCGGGGAAGGGCACGGGACCGTAAGAAGCATCCGTACTAGGGGAAGTAGTCCATGCGTCTGGTCACCCATCTCATCGCCGTCAATCGCGAAATCCGCCTTCGCCGTCAACTTGCCGATATCGAACGTGTCGTCCTGGCCCTGCCGGTGCGAGCCCACGTGGACTTGCAGCAACTGGTCCGGCGCGAGATGGAACAGGCCGCGGCCTGCGATTTTCCCCATCTCTATGGCACCCCGCCCGAAGAGCGCTACAGCACCTACGGCCATGGGCCGGATATCGGCCTCGGCAAGGCCCGGTCGGAGAATCCGTTGATCGCCACGCGTGGTGTCGCGCTGTGGATCGCCTCGGTCTACCACGAGACCCTGGATTCGCGGCGCCCGAACATGGAAGACCTGCACCGGCAGATCCTTCGCCTGATGCGCCAGATCAAGGAATTGTCGGCGTCCGAGCGGCGCGGCACGACCACGGCATGGGCAAGCAACGAGCCGCACGCCGTCGCGTAAACGCCCGTCTCAGCGACAGACGGGTACGCGAATCGCCTGCCCCACCTTCAACTGGTGCCCCTTCAATCCATTCATGCGCGCGATGTCCTCGACATCGGCGCAACTGCTCTTGCGCGCAATGCTGACCAGGGTGTCGCCCCGACGCACCGTGTAGCTCCTCGACGCACTGGACGACGGTTTCGGCGACGGAGTGGACGGCCCGTTGGCCAACGCGGCCGAGGTGGCGGCCGGCGGCGGTGGCGCGACGATCTTCACGGCATTGTGCAAGTCGCTGGCGAGGATCGGCCAGGGGCCATCGGTGCAGGTCGAGGCATACGCCTTCTCCAGCTGCCTGGGCACTTCCAGGCGCGCACCCACCGGCTGGCTCACCTGCGGATCGAGTCGCGGATTGAGGTTGCGCAACGTACGGAACCAGCCCTCCGGCATGCCCTGGGCGGAACCGAGGCAAACGGTGAGTTCGCTGATCGACGCGGGGCGCTTCAGCACGATCTGGCCGGGTTCGCCGTCGATCTTGGGCCAGGTCAGGTGGTAGCTGTCCGGATGCAGGAACAGCCATGCCGCGGCGAGCACCATCGGTACGTAGTCGCGCGTTTCCGCCGACATCTGGCCATATATCTGGGGGTCGTAGAAGCTGGCCCCGGGGCTCGTCGCCGCGATCCGGCGCATGCGTCCTTCACCGCCGTTATAGGCGGCGAGGGTGAGTTCGAGATTGTTGTTGAACGCGCGAAGCTGCTCGTCGATGTATTCCGCGTTGGCCTGGGCGGCCATCGTCGGATCGAAGCGCTGGTCGAAGCCGTCGCTGTTGGACAGGCCGAAGCGCAACCCGGTGGCGTACATGAACTGCAACGGGCCGGAGGCTCCCGAGCGCGACACGGCGTGCACCTTGCCGCCGGATTCCTTCGCCATGATGCCGAACAGCAAGGCCTCGGGCAGGTCGGCCTTCTTGTAGGCCGGCCACATCTTGTAGCGCATCATCTGGTAGTTGACGTAGGCGTCCATCAGGTTCGGACGCAGCTGGGTCAGCCACATCTCCAGTGCGGCCTTCACGGGACCGTTCATCACCATCAGGTCGGAAAACTGCTGGCCCTTGAGCATGGTGACGGCGCGTTGCGCCTGCGGCAGCGCACCGATGGCGACCGAACTGGCCGTGTCGCCGGGCTGCTCGCCCACTTCCGCGCCCTGCTCCGTGTCGTCGGCGTCCTCGCCCTCGATGAAGCTGCCGTCCTTCAGCCGCAGCAAGCGGTCGAAGACGGCGGCGAAGCGCTGCTGGTCGCAGCCTGGCGTGAGGGCGCAGCGTGCCGAGGCGTCCTTCAACTGGTCGAGGGACTGCTTGCGCGTCTGCGCCGCCTGCGGGGTGTCCCCGCGCCGGGCCTGGTCGATCGAGGCCTCGTACCCCTTGCTCGCCTGGTTCATCCGGTCGTACAAGGCATTCACCTCCGGCGTGGCCTTGCCTGAGCGGGGGGCGCCGCTCGACGCGCAACCGGCGAGAATGGCCAGGGGCAGGATCAGGAGCGAACGCGGGACGCGGACAGACATGCACTTACTCGGGGGTCGGACAATGCCGGCCACGTTACTGCCGGGGCCTCCGGGACTCAAGCGGCAGGCGCGACTTTTCTCCGTAACGGCGCATCGTTGCGTACACTTGTTCAGGACATTCTTAAGGATGAAGCCATGACCACGATCCTGATCGGCCGGAACGACGAAACGGCCGTCGAACTCGACTCCCGCTACGGCAACCGCCACGGCATGATCGCTGGCGCCACCGGCACCGGAAAGTCGGTCAGCCTGATGCTGCTGGCCGAGGGCTTCTCGAAGCTGGGCGTGCCCTGTTTCCTCGCCGACGCCAAGGGCGACCTGGCCGGCCTGTCCCAGGCGGCCGGCGCGCCCTCCGAGAAGCTGGCGGCCCGCCTGGCGAAACTCGGGCTCACCGACTGGAAACCGCAGGCCAACCCGGTGGTGTTCTGGGACATCTACGGCAAGTCGGGCCATCCCGTGCGTGCCACGGTGTCGGAGATGGGCCCCACCCTGCTCTCGCGCATCCTGGAACTCAACGACACGCAGGAAGGCGTGATGGAGGTGGTCTTCCGTGTCGCCGACGACGAAGGCCTGTTGCTGCTCGACCTCGCCGACCTGCGCGCCATGCTCGGCTTCGCCTCGGAACACGCCAAGGACATCTCCGCACGCTACGGCCTGATCAGCGCGCAGAGCGTGGCCGCGATCCAGCGGGCGCTGTTGAAGCTGGAACAGGACGGAGCCGATTCGTTCTTCGGCGAGCCGGCGCTGGAGCTGGCCGACCTGATGCGCCAGGACATGAGTGGCCGCGGCGTCATCAGCGTGCTCGCCGCCGACACGCTCATCCTGAAGCCACGGCTGTACTCCACCTTCCTGCTGTGGCTGCTGTCGGAACTGTTCGAGCAATTGCCCGAGGTGGGCGATCTCGACGTACCCAAGATGGTGTTCTTCTTCGACGAGGCCCACCTGCTCTTCGACGACGCGCCGGCGGCGTTGCGACAGCGCGTGGAACAAGTGGTCCGGTTGATCCGTTCCAAGGGCGTGGGCGTGTACTTCTGCTCGCAGAACCCGGACGACGTGCCGGGCGAGATCCTCGGCCAGCTGGGCAATCGCGTGCAGCACGCGCTGCGCGCCTTCACGCCGCGCGACCAGAAGGCGGTGAAGGCCGCCGCCGAGACCTTCGCCCGCAATCCCAAGCTCGATGTCGTGGAGACGATCGGCACGCTGGGCACCGGCGAGGCCCTCGCCTCCACGCTCGGCGACGGCGGCGTGCCCTCGCCCGTGCAGAAGGTGCTGGTGGCGACACCCGTGTGCCGCATCGGGGCGATCACGGCGGAAGAGCGAGCCGCCGTTCGCTCGCGCTCGCCCGTGGGCGGCAAGTACGACACCCTCGTGAACCGCGACTCCGCACAGGAACGCCTCGCCACCCGCGCCAGCGAAAAGAGCGCGGACGACGCGCCACCCGTGAAGGCGGACGGCAAGGACGGCGATGGCGACAGTGGCTGGGGCGGCGCCGTGCGCGATGCCGTCTTCGGCACCAAGCGCCGCCAGGGCATGATCGAGACCATGGCGAAATCCATGGTGCGCACCGCGGGCTCGCGCGCGGGCCAGCAGATCGTGCGCGGCATCCTGGGCAGCATCTTCGGCGGGAAGCGCTAGACGTGCCTCGCCACGAACTGGCGGATGCCGATACGCCGTTCGCGGAACGTATCCGCATCGGGTGGCGTTATCCGATGCGTGGCGCGGCACCGCTCACGATCGGCGCCATCACGCTGTTCGAGGCGATCGCCTTCCTGCCGGTGACGGGGTTGAAGCTGCTGGTGATCGGCATCGGCTGGATGGCTCTCTACACGTATGCCTTTGAATGCCTGCGTCACACCGCCGACGGCTACGCCGATCCGCCGGAGATGGCGATCCATACGCGAGACGGGACCAGCATCGCGTTGATCCTGATCCAGCTGACCGGCAACGCCATCGCGGTGCTCGCGCCGATCTTCTTCGGCGTACCGGGGCTGCTCGTCTCGCTAGTGTTCGCCTTCGTGCTGCCCGTGATCACGATGTCGCTGACCTTCGACGGCGTCGGCGCCGCCTTGAATCCGACCATCTGGGTCCAGGCGGTCGGACGCCTCGGCGGCAGCTACCTCCTGCTGTTCGCGATCATGCTGGCCAGCAGCCTGCTCCAGGCCGCCGCCCAGTACGCGATGAAGGATCATGGCCCCACGTTCTTCGGCACGCTGGGCTATTACCTCGTCGCCAACTACCTCACCGTCTACAATTTCCACCTGATGGGTGCACTGATCCACCACAAGCACGAGGTGCTCGGCTACCAGCCGGAGTCGATGGCGATCGCCGCCGTGGCGGAGCCCGACGACGACAGCGCACTGCTTTCGCATGTGAACCTGATCGCCCGGGACGACGTTCCCGGTGCCACGGACATCCTCACCGAACGCCTGCGCGGGGGCCTGGCCCCGCCCGGCCTGCACCTGCGTTACCGCGAACTGCTGCGTGTGCAGGGACGGCTGCCGGAACTGCTCGTGCACGGGCAGATATGGATCGCCGCGCTGGTCGTCGGCGGCGAGTCGCGACGGGCGCTCGGCGTGGTGCAGGATTGCCTCGACGTCGATCCGTCCTTTCTTCCCGACGATACCGTCACCTGCGGGCCGCTTGCCGACACCGCGGCCCACGGCGGCATGTCACGGCTCGCGCTGCACCTGGCCGAGGGCTACATGCGTCGCTGGCCGCGCGACATGGGTGCGCCGCACTACGGCCTGCTGGCCGTGCGCATGCACGATCGTCTCGGCCAGTTCGCGGAAGCCGCGGCCCTGGCGCGCCGGCTCCTTGCCGATCATCCGGAGCATCCGCTCGCGCGCGACATCGAGGCCTTGCTGGCCACGCTGACGCCGACACGGAAAGTCTCTCCATGAGCCGCTGGCGTCCGCCCTCGCCGTCGTCGACGGCGATCATCACGCGCGAAGGTTTCGAACGCCTGAAGGCCGAACTCGACCACCTTTGGCACACGGTCCGGCCCGAAGTGGTCAAGGCACTCGCCGCCGCGGCAGCCGAAGGCGACCGTTCGGAGAACGCCGAATACACCTACCGGAAGAAACAGCTCGGCGAGATCGACCGCCGGGCGCGTTACCTCAGCAAGCGCATTCCCGTGCTCAAGGTGGTGGAGGCGGCACCTTCACAGCGCGATGCCGTTTTCTTCGGCGCGACGATCGAGCTGGAAAACGTCGACACCGGCGACACCGTGCGCTACCGCATCGTGGGGCCCGACGAAACCGACGCGCGACGCGGCTGGATCAGCATCGATTCGCCCCTCGCCCGCGCCGTCCTGAAGAAACGCGTGGACGACGAATTCGACGCCGAACTACCGGGCGGCCGTACCCGCTTCGCCGTGATCGCCGTCGACTACGACTGAGCGAGCGAGTTGTTCGAGGCCGTCGGCGAATCGCGTCACGCGGGACGCGAAGGTGTCGACGGCGATGATGTCGACCTCGGCACCTTCGCGGAGCGCCCGTTCGAGGCGTTCGCCTTCCTCGCCGACGGGTGAGTAGCCGAATACGTTCACGCCACCGAGCACATGGTGTATCCATCCTGCGACTTCCTCGCGGCCCGCCCTGTCGAGCACGTCGGGCAAGCGCGACAGCGCTTCGCGCGTGGCGTCCACGCCGGCACGTATCACCCGGGCGACGTTCTCGTCCGAGCCGAACGCCCGGCGCATCCGGTCCATGTCGATCGCGGGCAAGGCCTGCCCGGCGCTGGCGAGCCAGTGAGCGACCGTCGCATGGAAAGCTTCCAAGCGGATGGGCTTGCGCAGCAGGTCGTCCATGCCGGCCGCAAGGCAGATATCGCGCTGGTCGGCGCGCGCGTCGGCGGTCATCGCCACGATGGGCAGGTGGCGCCCGGTTCCCGCTTCACGCCGGCGTACTTCACGCGCCACCGCGTAGCCGTCCATGTGCGGCATGTGGCAATCGACCAGGAGCAGGTCGTAATCGGCGAGTTCGAGGGCGGCGAGCGCGGCCACGCCATCGTCGACGATGTCGCAGCGATAGCCGCGCAAGGCCAGCTGCACGCGCACCAGTTCCTGGTTCACCGGATGATCCTCGGCCAACAGGATGCGTGTCTTGTCCGGCTCGCCCGACGATGGGAGCGATGCCGGTGAAGCGGCTTCGTCGGGCACGCGAGGCGCATCGGCCACGGCGACTTCCAGCGTCACGCACACGACCGTGCCATGGCCCGGCTCGCTGTCCAGGGCGATATGCCCACCCATGCGCTCGATCAGGCGCCGGGAAATGCTCAGCCCCAGGCCTGTTCCGCCGAAACGCCGCGTCGTCGACGATTCGGCCTGGCTGAACGGTGCGAAGACGTGACGCAGTTTCGCGGCATGGATACCGATACCGGTATCCGCGACGACGATGCGCAGACGCTGGCGTGAACCGTGCCGTTCGTCGACGTGTACCTCCACGGCCACGTCGCCGCGGGCGGTGAACTTGATCGCGTTGCCGATCAGGTTCAGCAGGACCTGGCGCAGGCGACCGTCGTCGACGACGACCGCCGGCGCCAGGGCGGGATCGAAATGCACGCGCAGCGAGAGGCCCTTCGCCTCCGCCTGGGCCGCCAGGATGGCGACGGCTCCTTCGACGATCGCACGCAAGTCCGAGGGTTGCGGGTCGAGGGTGAGATGGCCGGCCTCGATCTTGGAGAAATCGAGGACGTCGTCGAGGATATGCAGCAACGCCTCGGCGGAGTGCTCGATCGTGGACACCATCTTGCGTTGCCCATCGTCGAGGGGCGTGCGCTCGAGGACGTCGAGCAAGCCGATCACGCCGTTCATCGGCGTGCGTATCTCATGACTGATCGTGGCGAGGAAGTCGCTCTTCGCCTGCGTGGCCGCCTCCGCCTCGTCGCGTGCGTGGGCCAGCCCGCGCGCGGCCAGCTCCTGCGCGGTGACGTCCACCCAGTAGCCGTTCCAGCGCACGCTGCCGTCGGCCGCCGCGAGCGGCACGGCATCCGAACTGAGGTAACGGACACGTCCGCCGACCTGAGCGCGCACCGTCACGTGCAAGGGCGTGAGTTCGCGCGCGGATCGCTCGAAGGCTTCCCGAAGCCTTCCGCGATCCTCGTCCGCCACGGGGGCCAGCATCGTCGCGTCGCCGGCGAGCAGGTCACCGGGTTCCATGCCGAGGATGCGCTGTGGATCGCCACCGACGTAGCTCATCGCATAGGCGCCGCCGGTGCCGCGCACGGCCTCATACACCACCGCGGGAACGTGGCCCGTCACTTCGGCGAGCCTTCGCTCGGTGCGCTCGCGCCGGCGGGTTTCCCGGCGCAGGTTGAGGTAGGCGTAGCTGATGGCGACGAGCGAGATCAGCAGCACCGCGACGAATGGCAGCACGCGACCGGCGACCTCGCGCCAGGTCGGGCCGACGACGTAGTGGGATGCGAACCAGGTGTTGCGGATCTCCTGCTGGCGGTGCGTGGAAAGATTGACGAGTACCCGGTTGACCAGGGGTAGCAAGGGAGCGAGGTCGCGGCTGACACCTACCGCGATGGCCTCGGTGTCTCCGGTGGGCGCGGCCACCTTCAGCTGGCCGAGGAAGGTTTCGCGGATGTGGTAGTCGACCGAAGCCAGGTTGCCGACGAAGGCGTCGCCCTCGCCCGCCGCCAGCCGGCGCATGCCTTCCGCCTCCGTGTCGACAGGAACGACCTGCACGTTGGGAATGCGTGCCAGCAGGTGGCGAATCGGTTCGCGGGTGACATTGCCGAAGACGCGCTTGCCGGCAAGATCGTCGCGGCCCGCCATGGTCGGCGCGCCTTCGCGCGTCACGATCATGATCGGGAAGTCGAGATAGGGGACGCTGGGTTCGAGGAAGGGAAACGTGGCGCTCTGCGGATTGATCGCGGCGACCAGGTCCACCTCGCCGCGCTTCACCCTGTCGACGGTACCCGTCCAGTTCTCGCTGGGCACCTGCGTCAGGCGGATGCCCAGTTCGGCGGCGATCTCGCGCACGTAGTCGAGCGCCAGGCCTTCCGCCTCGCCCTGACCCGATAGCAGGCTGAAAGGTGCATAGCTGGGGTCCACCCCCAGGCGCAATGGCGGCAAGGCATTCAGCCAGGCCTTTTCCTTTTCGCTGAGCGGGATGTCGGTCTGGCGGGGTCGTGGCGCGATATCGCGACCGACCCAGCGGGCGCGGAGGCGGCCATGGTCGGCGGCGGTCAACTCGCCCACCGCGTGGTCGATGGCATGGCCGAGTGGCGCGCGGTCGGCGGGAACGGCGAATGCCAGTGCGCTGATGGGCAGCGCCAGCGGTGCGCCCACGCGAAGTTCGCGCTCGAAACCCAGGCGGGCCACGAATTCACGGGCGGAATAAGGGTTATCGAGATACGCCGTGACGTCGCCCGAGCGAACCCGAGCCAGCGCCTCGGCCGTGGATGTCGTCTCGACGAGGGTGGTTTCCGGCAGTTCACGGCGCAGCGCCGCCATGTCGAAGTAGCCCGCGTGCACGGCCAGGCGCTTGCCGCGCAGGTCACCCGGCCGATGGATGATGGGTGCGTCCGCGCGCTCCACCAACGAAGGCAGGGACTCGAAGTAGGTCGCGCCGACGCGGATGCCCGGCATGCCCTGTTCCAGCGGGGTGACCGAGGTGGCGACGTCGATCTCGCCCCGGGCCAGGCCCGCGAGCAGGTCGGGCCATGTGGCATAGACCCGGGTCTGCAAGGTCACGCCGAGGTCGCGGGCGATCTCGCGCAGGTAATCCGGGCCCAGGCCCTCCAGCTCGCCGTCGCGTAGTTCCTCGAACGGTGGGTAACCCTCGCGGTAGGCGCCGACGGTGAGCACCGGGTGGTGGCGTAGCCAATTCGCGTCTTCACGCGAAAGCGAGCCGTCCGGCGCGGCCCTGATGGGGCCGGCCAGGCAGACCAGGAAAAGCAGGATCAGGCGTCGGATCACATCGCAGGCTTCGTCAGGGGAACCATCATGGGCATAATCGGTTCGAAGTTCGCTGTGTGTAATGAAACAAGGAGAACACAAGGCATGCCACTGAAGGTCATTCTGGCAGACGATCACCCCCTGGTTCTCGTCGGCGGCGCCCTTGCGCTGCGGAACGCGCACATCGACGTCGTGGGCGAGGCCAAGGCCGCGGACGAGTTGCTGGCCATGCTCGGCGAGCGTCCTTGCGACGTCGTTATTACGGATTTTCTCATGCCGAGCGATCGGCAAGACGACGGTTTCGCCCTGATCGAGACGATCGTGAAGGAGTATCCGCAACTCGCGCTGGTGGTGTTGACGATGATCAACCGCCCCGCCGCGCTGCAGTCCATGCTCAACCGGGGCGTGCGCGGCATCGTGGACAAACGCGCCCCCATGGACGAACTGGCGACCGCCGCCCGCGCCGTGGCGGACGGCGAAACCTACCTGAGCGAGACGTTGCTCGACATCCTCAACGAAGCGGACGACGCCTCCGAAGCGATGCCCGGTGCGCCGTTGTCACCGCGCGAGACGGAAGTGATCCGCATGTTCGTCAACGGCATGTCGCTCCAGCAGATCGCCGACCGCGAAGGAAAGTCCGTGAAGACGATCAGCCGGCAGAAGCGCGATGCCATGCGCAAGCTGGGCGTGGACCACGACAGCCTGCTAGGCGAGTACGCGCGGGACCACGGCTTGGTGTAAGAGCCTCTGCGATAGACTGCTGGAAGACTGGTGGGAGCCGACCTTGTCGGCGATGGGTGCTTGCCTCAGTCTGGCCCGCTGCCGCGGGATCGCCGACAAGGTCGGCTCCCACCAGGGTCGGCCAATTACGCCGCTGAAACGGCTCCCACACACGCACACGAAGCGGCTCCCGCACACAGAAAACTTCGCTATCGAAGCCCTAGCGGTGGCGGGTAGACGCGGCCGGGGCGCAGCGGCTGGAAGCATGGCGCGCTCGTGTAGAAGGCCTCGTTCCCGGTCTCGGGATGCCATCCCGGAACACCGGATACCGGAAGCGGACGGAGTTCCTGTGGATCGCGCAGAACGACACCGGCGGCGATCGCTTCCGCGCAATACGCGATGGCATCCCCCTCGCCGATCATCACCAGTGCCTTGCCCACCAGCAGCTTTCCCGGCGTGAGCGCATGCTCAAGCAAGGCGTGGCCGAAGACATCGACACGCGCTTCACCATTCGACCATGCCTCGCGATGTGTCCAGAACAGACGATGCCAGTCGTGCGCATCCCATGCGTCCAGCATGGCCGTATCGCGCAGTGTCACGATCAATCCGGCTTCGTCGAAATGCGTGAGCGCACATTGCGGACGCGAACGTTCGCGTGGCCCCATCACTCCGATTTCCGCCATCTGCCGCGCATTCAATGCGCGCTTGAGCGCGGTGTGGCGCAACCAGACGAAAGCGTTGAAGAGATCGTGCCAGTTGTCCGGCCGCGTGGCGATGGCGCCTAGGCGCGCGATGCGTTCCTCATAGTGCAATCCGTCGGCGAGCAACGCGGCGTCCTGCCTCGCGAAGCGAAAGCCCGACGGGCCGGGCCACAGGCCGTTCAGGGACTCGACATCCGGCCATGCCACGCCTTCGACGAAACTAGCGAAGCGCGACCAGTGCGACCAGTGCGACAGCGGCGGCGACGCCAGCACGCGCCGGTCCAGCGCATCCCGCGTCGGCGCCACGTGCCGCATGATGGCTCAGGCCAGGCGGCCGTAGAGGTCGTGTGCGTCGGCCTCTTCCACGACCACGTCGACGAACTGGCCCGGCTTGAGGAGCTGGCCATCGTCGATGCGCACGGCACCGTCGATCTCCGGTGCGTCGGCACTGGAGCGGCCCCAGGCACCTTCCGCGTCGATCTCGTCGACCAGCACCTTGATCGTCCTACCGACCTTGCGTTGCAGCTTCGCGGCGGAAATCTCCGCCTGCACGGCCATGAACTGCTCGAGGCGGTCTTCCTTCAATTCCTCGTCGATCTGTCCGGGCAGATCGTTGGCTTTCGCGCCGTCCACCGGCGAGTAGGCGAACGCACCCACGCGGTCGAGTTCCGCCTCGCGCAGGAAGTCGAGCAGTTCCCGGAACTCCTCGTTCGTCTCGCCGGGGAAGCCGACGATGAAGGTGCTGCGGATCGTGAGATCGGGCACCTGGCGACGCCAGTTCTGGATGCGCTCCAGCGTCTTGTCGACATTACCCGGGCGCTTCATGAGCTTGAGGATGCGTGGGCTGGCGTGCTGGAACGGAATGTCGAGGTACGGAAGGATCTTGCCCTCCGCCATCAGCGGCATCACCTCGTCGACGTGCGGATACGGATAGACGTAATGCAGGCGCGTCCACGCGCCCAGTTCCGAAAGGCCCTGGCAGAGTTCGGTCATGCGCGTGCGATAGGCCTTGCCCCGCCATTCGCGCTCGGCATAGCGGACATCCACGCCATAGGCGCTGGTGTCCTGCGAGATCACCAGCAGCTCCTTCACGCCACCCTTCACCAGTTTCTCGGCCTCGAGCAACACCTGGTCGACCGGCCGGCTGACGAGGTCGCCGCGCATCGAAGGGATGATGCAGAAACTGCAACGATGATTGCAGCCCTCGGAGATCTTCAGGTACGCGTAGTGCTTGGGCGTGAGCTTCACCCCCGTGTCGGGCACGAGATCGATGAACTTGTTTCGCGTGGGCGGCAAGGCCGTATGCACGGCGCTCATCACGCTGGCGTAGTCCTGCGGACCGGAGATCGCGAGCACGTCCGGATAGCTTTCGCGGATCAGCGACTCGCGCTTGCCCAGGCAACCGGTGACGATCACCTTGCCGTTCTCGTGCAAGGCCTCGCCGATGGCGTCGAGCGATTCCTGCACGGCGGAATCGATGAATCCGCAGGTATTGACCACCACGGCATCCGCTTCGCCATAGCTGGGGACGATCTCGTAGCCTTCGACCTTGAGCTGGGTGAGGATGCGTTCGGAATCGACGAGCGCCTTCGGACAGCCGAGGCTGACGAAACCGACTTTGGGAGCGGCCTGGGACATTGCCGTGGGTACCGGAGAGAGGAAACCGCGCATTATAGCCCCATGCGGAACGGCAAGCCCGGCGGGGCACCCGGGCACGACGCCGACACGGGCTCCCGGTTAACCTTCGCGTTCCCTATCCCACACCGATGGAGATCCGCCCCATGGGCCGCACCCTGATCCTCGACACCTCCCGCCCGCACGAAAGCATGGACGCCTACCTTGCCGAACCCTCGGGCACGCCCAAGGGCGGCATCGTGGTGATCCAGGAGATTTTCGGCGTGAACGCGCACATCCGCAGCGTAGCCGACCGCTTCGCGGCGGAGGGCTATGTCGCCATCGCGCCTGCCTTGTTCGACCCCGTGCAGAAAGGCGTGGAACTGGGCTACGACCAGGAGGGCATGCAGAAAGGCGGCAAGCTGGTCGCCGAACTGGGGCTGCTCCGGCCGATGCAGGACACCGCCATCGCCGCCCGTCTCGTCGCCGACCAATACAAGGTGAAGGTGGGTACGGTCGGCTACTGCTGGGGCGGCACGGTGGCCCTGCTGGCCGCCCTGCGCCTCGGCCTGCCCTCGTCGAGCTACTACGGTTCGAGGGACGTCCCCTTCCTGTCCGAACCAGCCAAGGCCAACGTGATCTTCCACTTCGGCGAGCGCGACCATTCGATCCCGCCGGAGATGGTGGAAAAGCACCGCGAACTGAAACCGGAAATGGATACCTGGGTCTATCCGGCCGACCACGGCTTCAACTGCGACGCCCGCGCCAGCTATGACGAGCCGAGTTCGAAGCTTGCCTGGGAGCGGACCCTGGCCTTCTTCGCCCGCGAACTCAAGTGAGCCAGGATTTCGCACTGGACCCGCGCCTCGACGGCGACACCCTGCCCGTCGGCGACCTGCCCCTGTGCAGGCTGCTACTGATGCGCGACAGCCGCTACGCCTGGCTGGTACTGGTGCCGCGCCGGAGCGCGATGGTGGAGGTGGCCGACCTTCCGCCGGACGACCGCGCGGCGTTGTGGCGCGAAGTGGACGCCGCCGGCGATGCCCTGCGCGCGGTGGCGCCCTGCGACAAGCTCAACATCGGCGCGCTGGGCAACATCGTCCGCCAGCTCCACGTGCACGTGGTGGCCCGGGTCGAAGGCGACGCGGCATGGCCAGGGCCCGTCTGGGGGCACGGCGCGGCCGAGGCCTATGCCGACGGCGACGCGGCACGGCGGGTGGAAGCGCTCAGGGCGCGGCTGGGTCTTTCCTAGCCGGCCGCTGGACGGTAGCCCGTCACACAGACAGCGGAAAGGCCCCGGCACTACCCGCCGAGGCGGGAGTGACGGGGCCTTTCGAGGCCACGCGAGGCTGCTTACTGCTGCGTCTGCGGGTCGTAGGCGCCGCTGGAGGCTTCCTTACCCTGCATGCGATCCGGCAAGGCGGCCTTGTGCGGGGTGTCCTCCAGCTGGCGGGCCTTTTCCTCGACGGCGTTCAGGCGAACCAGTTCGCCCTTCTTGTCGTAGTACACCGCGAAGCCGTAATCCAGCTGCATGCGGGCGAGGAATCCGAGGTGGTTGTCGCGGATCTTGGAATCGTCGCTGGGCAGCACGAGCACCGTCTTCGGCAGCTTGCCCTGGTCCTTCAGGTAGGCGAAGTGGCTACCGGTGTCGGCGGCGGAAAGTACCGCGCCATCGACGATGAACTGGCCGCTCTTGTACGCCTTGATGGTGTAGTCGAACTGGCCCTGCTCGGTCGCGACGTGGTCGGACTTCGAGGCGCCACGATGGCAGCCGGCCAGCACCAGCATGCTGGCGAGGAGGAGCGCCGCGGCGGCGCGGGCCATCAGGGTGGGAACTCGGATCATGCGGTGTCTCCGTGGATCGGTATGGCGTGGAATGGGCGAGTCTACCGCGCGCCGATGTCGCGCGCGGATGCGACGTGAAGGCCGCGTTCAGGTGCTCGGCAGGGTGACGCCGCGCTGGCCCTGGTACTTGCCGCCGCGGTCGGCATAGGACACTTCGCACTCCTCGTCGGACTCGAGGAAGAGCATCTGCGCCACGCCCTCGTTGGCGTAGATTTTTGCGGGCAACGGCGTGGTGTTGGAGAACTCCAGGGTCACGTGGCCTTCCCACTCGGGTTCGAGCGGGGTCACGTTCACGATGATGCCGCAGCGCGCGTAAGTGCTCTTGCCGAGGCAGATCGTGAGCACCTGGCGTGGGATGCGGAAATACTCAACCGTGCGCGCCAGCGCGAAGGAATTGGGCGGAATGATGCAGACGTCGGACTTGACGTCGACAAAGCTGCGCTCGTCGAAGGCCTTCGGATCGACGATCGTGGAGTTGATGTTGGTGAACACCTTGAACTCGTCGGCGCAACGCACGTCGTAGCCGTAGCTGGACGTGCCGTAGGACACCAGCCGGTGGCCGTCGCGCTCCTTGACCTGGCCAGGGGCGAACGGCTCGATCATGCCGTGCTGCTCGGCCATGCGGCGGATCCACTTGTCGGACTTGATGCTCACTTACTGTCTCCCTCGCTGGAGCCGGAAAGGTATAGGAACGTTGCCGTGCACGCCACTTGGGCGTCGGCGGTCAGGTGTTCTGGATGACGATCTTCGGGAACGAAATGGCCTTGTTACGCGCCTGCAGCGACAGCCTCGCGGCGGTGGTGCGGGCGATGGCGCGATAGCGCGCGGCAAGGTCGGAGTCGGGAATGGCGACCACGGTGGGCTTGCCGTCGTCCGCCTGCTGGCGGATACGGATGTCCAGCGGCAGGTCGCCGAGGTAGGCGATGCCGGCTTCCTGCGCCATGCGGGCGCCGCCGCCGTGGCCGAAGATATGTTCCTCGTGCCCGCAGTTCGAGCAGATATGGGTGGCCATGTTTTCCACCACGCCGAGGACGGGCACCTCCACCTTACGGAACATGCCGAGCGCCTTGCGTGCATCGAGCAGGGCGATGTCCTGCGGCGTGGTGACGATCACCGCGCCGGACACCGGCACTTTCTGCGAAAGCGTGAGCTGGATGTCGCCGGTACCCGGCGGCAGGTCGATGATGAGGTAGTCGAGCTCTTCCCAGAGGGTGTCCGTCAGGAGCTGCATGAGCGCCTGGGTGACCATCGGGCCACGCCAGATCATCGGCGTGTCCTCTTCGATCAGCACGCCGATCGACATCGCCTGGAGGCCATGGGCGCGCATCGGCACGATGCTCTTGCCATCGGGCGACGACGGCTTGCCACTGAGGCCGAGCATGCGCGGCTGGCTCGGCCCGTAGATATCAGCGTCGAGGATGCCGACCGTGGCGCCTTCGGCCGCGAGGGCCAGGGCCAGGTTCACCGACACCGTGGACTTGCCCACGCCGCCCTTGCCGGAGGCGACGGCGATGATGTTCTTCACGCCCGGCAACGGTGCCAGCTGGCCCTGCACCTTGTGCGGGTGCACGCGCCAACTGACCGACACGGCTGCCGAGGCGATGGCCGGGTCCACCTGCAGGGCGTCCCTGGCGTCGTGCGCCGCCTGCTCCAGGTACCCGGTGGCCGGATAACCCAGTTGGATATCCACAGATACGCGGTCTCCGTCCACGCCGACGGCGCGCAGGGACGCGCCCAGGGGCTGCCCGGAATGGGGATCGATAACGCGGTCGAGGATGCCGCGGACGAGGGTTTCGCTGGGCTGGGTCATGGGGACACGTGAGGAAAATCGAAGATCAGCCATTATGCCAGCGTGGGCCCCGGCACGGTCTGGCGCGATGCAGCTTGACGGGCGTCGCGGCGGTCGTCAGGCTCCGGCCGTACCTGACCGTATGGGGAGTCCCCGAGCCTATGAAGCCTCTGATCCGCACCGCCGTCGCCCTCGCCTTTGCCGCGAGCGCCCTCCCCGCCCTGGCCGCCAACGACTCGCCCGTGGGCAAGTGGAAGACGATCGACGACAAGACCAAGGAAGTGAAATCCATCGTCGAGATCACCGAGAACGGCGGCTTGCTAGAGGGCAAGGTGATCCAGGTGCTCAAGTCCGACCACGGCCCGCATCCGCTCTGCACCGAGTGCGATGGCGAGCGCAAGAACAAGCCCATCGAAGGCATGACCATCATGTGGGGCCTGAAGAAGGATGGCGACGAGTGGTCCGGCGGCCAGATCCTCGACCCGGCCAAGGGCAAGATCTACAAGGTCACGCTCAAGCTGGAGAACGGCGGAAAAACCCTCGACGTCCACGGATACGTGGGTTTCTCGCTGATCGGGCGCAGCCAGGAGTGGGTGCGGGCCGAGTAAGCCGGCGGGTCACGAGCGGCAGGAGCACGCCATTGCGCTCCTGCCGCCATCGTCGGTTACGACGTGACGCGTGACCAGAAGTCCTTGACGCCGTCGATGAAGGTGTTCGAACGCGGCGTGTGCTTCGCCGCTTCCTCGCCCACGAACGTGGCTTCCAGCTGGGTAAGCAGGTCGCGCTGCTCCTTCGTGAGGCGGACCGGTGTCTCCACCACCACGGTGCAGATGAGATCGCCGGTACGGCCACCGCGAACCGACTTGACGCCGCGTCCGCGCAGGCGGAATTGCTGGCCCGTCTGTGTTTCGGGCGGCACGTTCACCGGGACCTCGCCCTCGAGCGTCGGCACGGCCAGCTCGGTACCGAGCGCGGCCTGCGCGAAGCGGATGGGTACTTCGCAGTAGAGATCGGAACCGTCGCGGTGGAAGATCTTGTGCTCGCGCACGCGCACTTCCACGTAGAGGTCGCCGGCCGGCGAACCCGCGGGACCGGCTTCACCTTGCCCGGTCAGGCGGATGCGATCGCCGTTGTCCACGCCCGCCGGAATGCGCACCGACAACGTGCGCTCTTCCTCGAGACGACCCTCGCCGTGGCACTTCTTGCAGGGCTTGTCGATCTTCTGGCCGGAGCCATGACAGGTCGGGCAGGCTTGCTGGATGGAGAAGATGCCGTTCTGCATGCGCACGCGGCCATGGCCGGCGCAGGTGGAACAGGTGGAGACCTTGCCGTCCTCCGAGCCCGTGCCGTTGCAGTGATGGCAATTGACCTGGGTGGGCACCTCGATCTTCTTCTCGACGCCGAACACGGCTTCCTCGAGATCGAGATCCATCATGTAGCGCAGGTCGGCACCGCGGCGCGTACGCTGGCGTCCGCCGCCACCGCCGAAGATGTCACCGAAAATATCGCCGAAGATGTCGCCCACGTCGCCGAAGCCGGCACCGTTGCCACGACCGAAGCCACCGCCCTCGAAGGCGGCATGGCCGTACTGGTCGTACGCCGCGCGCTTCTGCGCGTCGGAGAGTACGTCGTAGGCTTCCTTGGCTTCCTTGAATTTCTCGAGCGCTTCCGGTTCCGGATTGCGGTCGGGGTGATACTTCATCGCGACGCGACGAAAGGTCTTCTTGAGGTCGCCCTCGCTCACGGTGCGTTCCACACCGAGGATTTCGTAGTAGTCGCGCTTGCTGCTCATTGCACGCTTGCTTTCCCTGGACGAACGAACGCGCCGGCGGGAAACCCTTCGGCGCGATCGATCCGGTTGACCCTTGCCATGCCGCGGACGCTCTGGCCGCGGCATGGCATCGCTTTAGCAGGACGACTTACTTCTTGTCGTCCTTGACCTCGGTGAACTCGGCGTCGACCACGTCGTCAGGCTGGGCCGAACCGCCGCCCGGCGCGGACTGCTGCGCGGTGTCCTGCGCGCCGCCCGACTGGGCCGCCGCCGCGAGCGCCTGCGCCACCTGTTCGAGGTTGGCGATCTTCGCCTCGATCGCGGTCTTGTCGTCGCTGTCCTTGAGCTTCTCCAGCTCGGACACCGCGTTGTCGATACCGGCGAGCTGCTCGGCCGGAATCTTGCCGCCGTGTTCCTTCAGCTGGCTGCGCGTGGCGTGCACGAGCTGGTCGGCCTTGTTGCGCACCTGCACCAGTTCGTGGAACTTCTTGTCTTCCTCGCGGTTGGCTTCCGCGTCGGCGACCATGCGCTGGATCTCTTCCTCCGAGAGGCCCGAACCGGCCTTGATCTCGATCTTCTGTTCCTTGCCGGTGTCCTTGTCCTTCGCCGACACGTGAAGGATGCCGTTGGCGTCGATGTCGAAGGTGACCTCGATCTGCGGCGTGCCGCGCGGCGCCGGGCGGATGCCCTGCAGGTCGAACTTGCCCAGCGACTTGTTCGCGTTGGCGCGCTCGCGCTCGCCCTGGAGGACATGCACGGTGACGGCCGTCTGGTTGTCGTCGGCGGTGGAGAAGACCTGCGAGGCCTTGGTCGGCACCGTGGTGTTCTTCTCGATGAGCTTGGTCATCACGCCACCCATCGTCTCGATGCCGAGCGACAGCGGGGTGACGTCGAGCAGGAGCACGTCCTTCACCGAACCACCCAGCACGCCACCCTGGATCGCGGCACCCACGGCCACGGCTTCATCCGGGTTGACGTCCTTGCGCGGCTCCTTGCCGAAGAAGTCCTTCACCGCTTCCTGCACCTTCGGCATGCGGGTCTGGCCACCGACGAGGATCACCTCGTGGATGTCGGACACGCGCAGGCCGGCGTCATTGAGCGCGGTGCGGCAGGGATCGATCGTGCCCTTGACCAGGTCTTCCACCAGCGACTCCAGCTTGGCGCGGGTCAGCTTGATGTTGAGGTGCTTCGGGCCCGAGGCGTCGGCGGTGACATACGGCAGGTTGACGTCGGTCTGGTGGGCCGAGGAAAGCTCGATCTTCGCGCGCTCGGCGGCGTCCTTCAGGCGTTGCAGCGCGAGCTGGTCCTGGCGCAGGTCGATGCCCTGCTCCTTCTTGAACTCTTCGACGAGGTAATCGATGACGCGGTTGTCGAAGTCCTCGCCACCCAGGAAGGTGTTGCCGTTGGTCGCGAGCACTTCGAACTGCTTCTCGCCGTCGACGTTGGCGATCTCGATGATCGACACGTCGAACGTGCCGCCGCCGAGGTCGTATACGGCGATCTTGCGGTCACGCGCGTCGGTCTTGTCGAGGCCATAGGCCAGGGCGGCCGCGGTCGGCTCGTTGATGATGCGCTTGACGTCGAGGCCGGCGATCTTGCCGGCATCCTTCGTGGCCTGGCGCTGGCTGTCGTTGAAGTATGCCGGCACGGTGATGACCGCTTCGGTGACCGACTCGCCCAGGAAGTCCTCGGCGGTCTTCTTCATCTTCATCAGCACCTTCGAGGAGATCTCCTGCGGCGCCATCTTCTTGCCGTCGGCGGTCTGCACCCAGGCATCGCCGTTATCGTGCGCGACGATACTGTACGGCACGATCTTGATGTCCTTCTGCACCTCGGCGTCGGTGAACTTGCGGCCGATGAGGCGCTTCACCGCGTAGAAGGTGTTCTTGGGATTGGTGACGCTCTGGCGCTTGGCCGGCGCACCGACCAGGACCTCGCTGTCCTTGGTGAAAGCGACGATGGACGGCGTGGTGCGATCGCCCTCCGCGTTCTCGATGACACGCGCGGTCGAACCCTCCATCACTGCGACGCAGGAGTTGGTCGTACCGAGGTCGATGCCGATGATCTTGGCCATTGAAGTTGCTCCGAATTGCTAAGCGGCCCCCGCGGCCGCGACTGTGTTTGAAAATGGGGCCCGGCCCCATCGATTCAATGCCTGGTGAGACTCCCCGCCTGCGCGAAAACCGCGCCACACGGGGTTTTCATTCAGTGATCGCCGACGACGGCGACGAGCGCCGGGCGCAGCAGGCGATCGTTGAGCACGAAGCCCTTCTGCACGACCGCGACCACCGTGCCCGGTGCGTGTTCGTTCGAGGTGACCGAACTGATCGCCTGGTGGTGTTCCGGATTGAACGGCTTGTGCAGCGGATCGATCACGCTCAGCCCGTTGCTCTGGATCACCTTTTCCAACTGCTTCAGCGTCAGGTCGAGGCCTTCGCGAAGGGCCTTCGCATCGGCCGACTCGTTGGCCAGGCCAAGCACGATGCCGTCGTACACCGGGAGCAACTCGCCCAGCAGTTTTTCGTTGGCGAAGCGGCGGGCGTTGTCCAGGTCGCGCTGGAGACGGCGGCGCTGGTTCTCGATCTCCGCCCGCTCGCGCAGGACCGTCTCGCGCGCCTGGCCCAGCTCGGCTTCGAGCGAGGCCAGCTTCGCGGTCAGCGCGTCGAAGTCGGCATTGACACTCTCGTTGCCGGCCGTGCCGCCGTCCTGTACCGGATCCGGCACGTGGGGATCGTTGTTATGCATGCGTACTCCAAATGTCAGCTTACCGACCCGCTCCATGGAGGGGCCGAACATTCGCGGGAAATAGTAAACCCGCCTCCCGTGGCGGTTTATGAGGTCGCCGCGGCGCGATTCAAGGCGTCGCTGAGCAGTCCAGCGGTGGCCTGGACCACCGGGATCACCCGCTCATATGCCATACGCGTCGGTCCAATAACTCCGATCGCGCCGAGCATGCGGCCACTCGTGCCATAGGTGGCGGTGACGATGCTGCAGCCGTCGAGGGCCGAGAATCCGGACTCCTCGCCGATGAACAGCCGCACGCCAGGGGCCTTGACGCACATTTCCATGAGCTGGAGCAGGTCGCGCTTCTGCTGGAAGGCGTCGAAGAGATCGCGGAGCCGGTCGATGTCGGCCAGTTCCGAATAACCCATCAGGTTGGTCTGGCCGCTGACGAGAACATCGTCCGCGTCCTCGTCGGCGGAGAACGAGGCGGTGGCCAGTTCCACCACGCTGGACAGCAGGCGGTTGATCTCGCCGCCCTCCTCGCGCAGTTCCGCGGCCAGGTGCGCACGGATATCGGCCAGGCGGAACCCGGCGAACTGGGCGTTCAGGTAGTTCGCCGCCTGCTCCAGGTCGGAGCCTTCCAGCGGACGGGCCAGCTGGACGACACGGTTCTGCACCTGGTTGTCCGAGAACACCAGGATCACTAGCACGCGGGCGTCCGGCAGGTTGACGAAGTCGATGTGGCGCAGGGGGAAATCGCCCTGGCGGGGCACGGTGACCACCCCGGCGAAATGGGTCATCGCCGAGAGCAGGTTCGAGACATTGCCGAGCAGGTCGCGGGTGGTCGTCTGGTGTGGCGGCAGGCCGCCTTGCAAGCGGGCCATCTCGTCGCGCGGCAGCGGCTTGAGTTCGAGCAGGCTGTCGACGAACAGGCGCAGCCCGCGCGGTGTGGGAATACGCCCGGCCGAGGTGTGCGGCGAGGCCACCAGGCCGGCATCCTCGAGGTCGGCCATGATGTTGCGGATCGTCGCCGGGCTGACTTCCAGGCCGGAGGACCGCGCCAGCGTGCGTGAGCCGACCGGCTCGCCATCGGACAGGTATTGGGAAATCAGGGTCCGCAGCAGCCGGCGCGCGCGAGCATCGATGTCGTGACCGGAAAACGGATTCATGCGCCTGACTGGATGGGAAGGGGGTCGGATCCTCGGGCTATCAATAAGGTCTAGCCGCTCCGCTTGCAAGTCTCGGCTTCTGCGACGCCGCTGCCGCTACAATCGGCGCGATTCCATTCGCCACTCCCGTGCCCATGCTCACCTCGCTCTACGTCCGCCAGTTCGCCGTCGTCGAAGAAGCCGAGGTCGCCTTCGGGCCGGGCCTCACCGTGGTCAGCGGCGAGACCGGTGCCGGCAAGTCCCTGCTGGTGGATGCGCTGATGCTCCTGGCGGGCGCCCGCGCGGACAGCGGCATGGTCCGTGCCGGCAGCGACCGCGCCGAACTGGCCGCGGAATTCGATCTGACCGGCCTGCCCGAGGCCCTGGACTGGTTGCGCCAGGAAGAACTGGACGACGGGCAGACCTGCCAGCTCCGCCGTGTGATCCGCACCGAAGGCAGCTCGCGTGGCTGGATCAACGGCCGTCCGGCCAGCCTCGCCCAGATGTCGGCGCTGGCCGCGCTGATCGTCGAGATCCATGGCCAGCACGAGCACCAGGCCCTGCTCTCGCGCCAGCACCAGATGGCCCTGCTCGACGCGTATGCCGGCAACGAAGCGCTGCTGGCCCAGGTACGCGAAACGGCCAAGGCGTGGCGCGACGCCGTGGCGCGTATCCGCACGCTCTCCGGTGGCGACGACCGCGAACACCAGATCGAGCTGCTGAGCCACGAACTGGAGGAACTCGACCGCTGGGCGCTGGCCCCGGCCGCGCTGGAAGACCTCGAAGCACAGCACCGCCGTCTCGCCAACGCCGGCCGCCTCGCCGAGGGCGCCAACGGCGTCGTCGAGATGCTGGATGGTGAAAGCGAGTTCGCGATCGGCCGCGCCCTGCTCCGCGCGCACGCGGAACTGTCGCGACTGGCCGAACTCGACGCCACGCTCGCGCCGACGCTGGAACTCCTGGACAGCGCGCAGATTCAGGTGGGCGAAGCCGTGGACGGCCTCAGCCGCTACGCACAGGATGTCGAACTCGATCCCGAGCGGCTGGCCGAGGTGGATACCCACCTCACCCATCTGCACGATCTCTCACGCCGCTACCGCCTGCCCATCGCCGAACTCACGGCCAAGGCCGACGAGGTCCGCGAGCGCCTGGCCGAACTCGAAGGCGCCGGCGACGCGCTCGACCGCCTCGGTCGCGAACGCGACCGCCTGCGCCAGGCCTACGACACCGCCGCCGCCGCCCTGTCGACGGCACGCGCCGAGGCCGCGGCACGCCTTGGCGCCACGGTCGCCGGCTTGATGGGCGAACTGGGCATGGCCGGTGGACGGCTGGAAGTCTCGCTGGAACGCGCCGAGGGCGACGAGCCCGATCCGCAGGGACGGGAGCGCTGCGAACTGCTGGTCAGTGCCAATCCGGGGCAGCCGCCGCGTCCGCTGCGCAAGGTCGCCTCCGGTGGCGAACTCGCCCGCATCAGCCTCGCCATCGAGGTCGCCACGCTGGGCAACGACAACATCGGCTGCATGATCTTCGACGAAGTGGACACCGGCATCGGCGGCGCGGTCGCCGAAGTGGTCGGCCAGAAGCTGCGCGCCCTCGGCGAGCGCGTGCAGGTGCTCTGCGTGACGCACCTGCCGCAGGTGGCCGCCCAGGGCCACTCGCATTTGCAGGTGGCGAAGGAGAGCGATGGCGAGGCCACGCGCACGCGCATCCACTCGCTCGATGCCGCCGGACGGCGTGACGAGCTCAGCCGCATGCTCGGGGGGGTGGAGATCACCAAGGAGACCCGGGCGCATGCGAAGAAGATGCTGGATCGCGCCCAGGGGTGATCAGGTGCGGATCAGGCCGCGCTCTTGCGCCATGCGGTAGAGGTCCAGTTCCGAGCCGGCGTTGAGCTTGTTCATCACCGCCGCGCGGTGGATGTAGATCGTCTTCTGCCCGATCCCGAGTTCCGCGGCCACCTGCTTCGGTGCGCGTCCGGCGGCCAGCAGCAGGAAGACCTCCCGTTCACGGGCCGTCAGGCGATTGAACGGGTCCAGGTCGGTCGTGGGCCGGCCCGAGCGACGCTCGCGCAGGTCGGAACTCAGGTACTGGTCGCCGCCGAGCACCGAACGCACCGCCGCCACCAGTTCCTCGGGCGCCACGCCCTTGGTCACGTAGCCGCGGGCACCACGGCGCAGCGCCTCGGATACGTAGGGCTCGCCGTCGTGCATGCTCAGCACCACGATCTTCATGCCCGGGGCGATGCTGCCCAGGTGCTCGATCAGCGGCAGCCCGCTGCCATCCGGCAGGGACAGGTCCACGGCCACCAGGTCCGGCCGATGCTGGGTGACAGCGTCCACCGCCTCGTCGGCGTTGCGGGCTTCGGCGACGACGTCGAGGTCGGGTTCCAGCTCGATGAGGCGCTTGAAACCCTCACGGACGATGGCATGGTCATCTACAAGGACGATTCTTGGCATGGGCAGAATGTAGCAGGCTCTCCCGACGCGTGCGTACGGCCCGATCGCCGCCGTCGGCTCCGCGCATCCGCCGTGTAACATTGCCGCCAATGCGACTACACGGTCTTTCACGCTTCGCCGGCCCCTTGTTCGCGCTCGCGTACGCCGCGGCGTGGGTGATGCTGTGGCCGACCGAGCAGCCCTATTGGGTGCTGCCCTTCGGCCTGCGCTTCGGCGCGCTGCTGTTGATGCGCACGCGCCACTGGTTCTGGATCCTCGGCGCCGAGATCGCCGCCAGCGCCTTTTGCGAATGGCGCAGCGGCCTGCCGATCGGGGGCGCGGGCTTCGTCCTGGGCGACGCTCCCGAGCCGCTGATGGTGGCCGCCTGCCTGTGGCTGCTGCGTCGCGCGCACCTGCACGCCAGCCTCAATACGCCCGAGGACGTCGCCCGCCTGCTGCTCTCGGCCATGGTCACGGCCACGGTGGCCACCGCCGGCAACGCCGCGATGATGGCCTCCATGCATCCCGCCGCCCCGGTGGAGATGCTGGGTACCACCTTCGGCAGCGACCTGCTCGGCAACTACCTGGGCGTGCTGCTGGTGGTGCCGGTCATGATCCTGGCGTTTCGCGAGCGGCCCACCCAAGCGGCGATGGGCGAGCTGTTGCTCGACGGCCTGCTGGTGATGCTGCCCTCGCTCGCCATCCTGATCACGCTCGCCGAATACTCGCCGCAACCGCAGTTCGCCCGGGTCCTCTCCCTGGCGCCGGTGTTGTTCTTCGCGTTCCGCCACGGCTGGCGCGGCGCCGGCCTGGCCATGCTGATCACCAGCGTGGGACTGAACGTCACCGAGGACATGATCGGCCGCGGGGCGCCCACGGCGGCCGCCCACCTGTTCCTGGCCGTGGCGGGCACGGGCACGTTGATGCTCGGTGCGGCGACCGATGCGCTGCGCCGCAGCAGCGAGCGCGTGGCCCAGCAGAACACCCACCTGGCCGCCGCCAACCAGCGACTGGACCAGCTCGCGCGGCAACTGCGCGACGCCGCGCGCGGCAACCTTCAGGCGGAGGAAAACCTGCGCCGTCACATGGCCGCGGAACTGCACGACGAACTCGGCCAGAACCTCACCGCGATCCAGACCCACCTGAAACTGGCCCAGGCCAGGCTCGGCAGCGCCGGCCTGGAAGACATCGGCACCTCGATCAACGGCATCCTCGGCCATATGCGCCGTGCCCTGCACAAGATGCTCGATAGCCTGCGCCCCTCGGTCCTGGACGAATTCGGCCTGTTGCGCGCCCTCGACGAAGGCCCGGTGCGCGACATGCTCACCGCCGCGGGCATCCACTACGTGACCGACCTGAGGGGCGATCCCCGCCTGCTCGACGACGACACCCTGACGGCCATCTACCGTGTCGTCCAGGAGAGCGCGACCAACGTGGTGCGGCACTCCGGCGCCCGTCAGATGAAGCTGCGCCTGCGTATCGGCCTGCGCGACAGTGGGCCGGTGGCGATCCTCGACATCCGCGACGACGGGGCCGGCCTGCCCTCCACGCCGCGCCCCGTCCGCACCGATGGCGGCGGCCGTGGATTGCAGGGAATGAGCGACCGGATCACGGCCCTCGGCGGCCTCTTCCGCATCCGTCCGGAGCCGGTAGGACTTCACCTTCGCGTGCTGCTTCGCAGCACAAGTATCGGAAGCAACATAGGAAATTTTCCGATACCGGGTGGATGAACGCTTCGTTACGATCCCATTATCGATGTGGGGGAGCCGCCGTCGAGAGACGGTGAGCCCAGGTCGGTCGTGGGGACGATCGACCTGATGAGGCGACAGGATGTCGGCCTCGCCGGTGCGACATGGAGATCGGGATCCAGCGAGCAACTCGCGATCCACGAACCTTGAAGACGCCGGATCAAGCCGTCGGTGGACAGGAGTCCACCGGCGGCGTTTTTTTGGCCCTTCCCGGGTAAGGGTGTTTCACACGGAAACCCCGTGTGGGAGCCGACCTTGTCGGCGATACCGCGGCAGCGGGCCAGGTTTGGCAAGCACCTATAGCCGACAGGGTCGGCTCCCACAGGCATCCCGTCCCGCGCGCCGGTG
>NZ_JBPGXU010000028.1:0-39599 GCF_056755675.1 Luteibacter sp. KNZ12-1A
CCGGCGCCCCCGGCGGGGGGCCCCCCCCCCGGCCCGGGGGGGGGGGGGGGCCCCCAACCCTGTCGGCGATATCAGGCCGCCGCGAACGTCAGATGGTTCCCGTCCGAATCCACCCGCACGGTCTGCCCGGGCGAGAAAGCACCCTGCAGGATGCGTTGCGCCAACGGATTTTCCAGCTGCTGCTGGATGGCCCGCTTGAGCGGACGCGCGCCGTACACCGGGTCGAAGCCCGCGCTGCCCAGCAAATCCAGCGCCTTGTCCGTAAGGTCGAGCGACAACTGGCGATCGGCCAGACGTTTCGCCAGGTAATCCAGCTGTATCCGCGCGATCGAACGGATCTGCTTCTTGTCCAGCGGGCGGAACACGACGAGGTCGTCCAGGCGGTTGATGAACTCAGGACGGAAATGCGCCTGCACCACGCCCAACACCGACGCCTTCATCTGCAGGTAGTCGGCCTCGCTGTCGCCCGCCTGCTCCTGGATCAGGTTCGATCCGAGGTTCGAGGTCATCACGATCACCGTGTTGCGGAAGTCCACCGTGCGGCCCTGGCCGTCCGTCAGCCGCCCGTCGTCGAGCACCTGGAGCAGGATGTTGAAGACATCCGGGTGGGCCTTCTCCACCTCGTCGAGCAGGATCACGCTGTAAGGACGACGACGCACCGCCTCGGTGAGATAACCACCCTCTTCGTACCCGACATAACCCGGAGGCGCGCCGACCAGTCGGCTCACGGAGTGCTTCTCCATGAACTCGCTCATGTCGATGCGCACCATCGCGTCCTGCGTATCGAAGAGGAAATCGGCCAGCGCCTTGCACAACTCCGTCTTGCCCACGCCCGTCGGGCCCAGGAACAGGAACGAGCCGTACGGGCGATTGGGATCGGATAGCCCGGCCCGCGCACGGCGGATCGCGTCGGACACCGCACGCACCGCTTCATCCTGGCCGACCACGCGCGCATGCAGCGCATCTTCCATGTGCAGGAGTTTCTCGCGCTCGCCTTCGAGCATCTTCGCCACGGGGATACCCGTCCAGCGCGCGACAACCTCGGCGATTTCCTCGGCGGTGACGCGGTCCTGCAAGAGCGTGAAGTCCTGCTGCTCCGCCTTTTGCGCGGCGGCGAGCTGGGCTTCCAGCGCCGGCAGCCGGCCATACTGGATCTCGCTCATCGCACCGTAATCCTGGCGGCGCTGGGCGGCTTCCAGTTCCAGGCGAGCCTGCTCGATCTGCTCCTTGATCTTCGTGGCGCCCTGCAGCGCGGCCTTCTCCGCCTTCCATACCTCGTTGAGGTCGGAGAACTCGCGGTCGAGCTTCTCGATGTCGGCCTCGAGCGTCGCCAGGCGCTGCTTCGATTCGTCATCCTGCTCTTTCTTCAGCATCTCGCGCTGGATCTTGAGCTGGATCAATCGCCGTTCGAGCCGATCGAGTTCCTCCGGCTTGGAATCGATTTCCATGCGGATGCGCGACGCGGCCTCGTCCATCAGGTCGATGGCCTTGTCGGGCAACTGGCGGTCCGGAATATAGCGGGCGGAAAGCGTCGCCGCGGCGACGATCGCCGGATCGGTGATTTCCACGCCATGGTGCACGGCGTAGCGCTCCTTCAGGCCACGCAGGATCGCGATCGTGTCCTCGACGCTGGGTTCGCCCACGAACACCTTCTGGAAGCGGCGTTCGAGGGCGGCGTCCTTCTCCACGTATTTGCGGTATTCGTCGAGCGTGGTCGCACCGATGCAGTGCAGTTCGCCACGCGCCAGCGCGGGCTTCAACATGTTGCCCGCGTCCATCGCGCCATCGGCCTTGCCCGCGCCGACCATGGTATGCAATTCGTCGATGAAGAGGATCACCTGGCCTTCCTGCTTGGACAGGTCGTTGAGCACGCCTTTCAGGCGCTCCTCGAATTCGCCACGGAATTTCGCGCCGGCGATCAGCGCGCCCATGTCGAGCGAGAGCACACGCTTGTCGCGCAGTCCCTCGGGCACTTCGCCATTGACGATGCGCTGCGCCAGGCCTTCGACGATGGCGGTCTTGCCCACGCCAGGCTCACCGATCAACACCGGGTTGTTCTTCGTTCGCCGCTGCAAAACCTGGATCGTGCGGCGGATTTCCTCGTCGCGGCCGATCACGGGATCGAGCTTGCCGGCCTCGGCGCGCTCGGTGAGGTCGATGGTGTACTTCTCCAGCGCCTGGCGCTGCTCCTCGGCGTTTTCCGACTGCACCTTCTCGCCGCCGCGCAGCTTGTCGATGGCCGCCTCGATGCGTTCCTTCGTTGCGCCGGCGGCCTTCAAGGCGCCACCGACCTCGCCACGATCCTCCAGCGCCGCCAGCACGAACAACTCACTGGCGATGAACTGGTCGCCACGCTGCTGTGCAAGCTTGTCGGTGAGGTTGAACAGGCGATTGAGGTCGTTGCCCAGGCTGATGTTGCCTTCCTGGCCACTGACCCGCGGAAGGCGATCGAGTATCTCGCCCATGCGCTGGCGCAGCGCGGGCACGTTGACCTGCGCCTGGGTGAGCAACGGCGCGGTGGACCCGCCCTGCTGGTCGAGCAGCGCCGCAAGCACGTGCACCGGCTCGAGGATGTTGTTGTCGCGGCCGACGGCCAGCGACTGGGCATCCGCCAGGGCCTGCTGGAACCGCGAGGTGAGTTTGTCCATCCGCATCAGGTTTTTCTCCCAAAGGTGTTGGCGCGCCCCGGGCCCTCCCCGCGACCGCCTCTGGCCACACAGATGCGGGTGGAAGCATGCGCCTTCAACGCCGGGGTGGGAAACAGGGCATCACTTTTTTCACGTAGCGGAAGGCATCCTGACGGGATCGCTGCCAGATGGAGCTTTCGTGACAGCCGCCCGCGACACCCTGCCTCCACCGCCCGTCGACCTCGTCACGCCGGACACGGCACTCTTCCTCGATGCCGATGGCACCCTGCTGGCGTTCGCCGACGACCCCGAAGCCGTTTTCCTGCCGCCCGGGATGCTGGACACCCTGGATGGGCTGAACCAGGCGCTGGGAGGTGCCATGGCCCTGGTCAGTGGCCGCGCCATCGCCGGCCTCGACCGTATCTTCGGCAGGACCGCCTGGGCCGCCGCCGGGCAACACGGCCTCGAACGGCGTGACGGCGAAGGCCGCACGAGCACCGTTCCCGTGGACACGGACGAACTGGCCCGGCTACGCGACATCGTCCACGACATCGCATCGGCCCTGCCGGGCGTGCGCGTGGAAGACAAGAGCTGGTCGGTGGCGCTGCACTGCCGCGAGCATCCCGAGCGCGCGGACGAGCTTGACCGGATCGCCCCGGCCATCGCCGCGCGTTTTCCCGGATTCGAACTGCAACCGGGCAGCTACGTCTACGAGTTCAAGCCGCGCGGGATGGACAAGGGCGTGGCCGTCGCCGCCTTCCTCGATTCACCGCCCTTCCGCGGCCGCGCGCCGGTCTACCTCGGCGACGACCTCACCGACGAACACGCCTTCGCCGTGGTCAACGAACGCGGCGGCGCATCCGTTCGCGTCGGCACACGGACGCCCTCGCAGGCCACGTTCACATTGCCTAGCCCGGCTGCCGTCCATGCTTGGCTGGATTCCGTGAACGCCACGCTGACGCAGGGAGCCGCAAGGGCACGATGAGCCGACTAGTTGTCATATCGAACCGCGTGGCACTGCCCAAGCAGACGCAAACCGGTGGCCTCGCGTCCGCCATGAACGCGGCGCTGCAGGAAATGGGGGGACTGTGGTTCGGGTGGAGCGGCAACCTCGCCGCCGAGACCGGCAAGGAAGTGCACGAAGTCCAGGACGGACACATCAGCTACGCGACCATCGACATGTCCAAGGCGGACCATGACGACTACTACAGCGGCTTCGCCAACCGCGCCTTGTGGCCGCTGTTCCATTACCGGGCCGACCTGGTCGATTACCGGCGTGACCACCTCGAAGGTTATCTGCGTGTCAACCGCGTCTTCGCCAAGCGCGTGGCGAAGCTGATCCGGAAAGACGACATCGTCTGGGTCCACGATTACCACCTGATTCCGCTCGCGGCGATGCTTCGCGAACTCGGCGTCGAGAACAAGATCGGCTTCTTCCTGCACACGCCCCTGCCCGCGGCCGGCCTGTTGATCACCCTGCCCCGACACCGCGAACTGCTCGAACCCCTGGCCTCGTACGACCTGGTGGGCCTGCACACCCAGCGCGACCTGCGCGCGCTGGAGGATTACTTCCTGCATGAACTGGGCGCCGCCATGCGCACGGGCGGCCGCATCCGCGCCGCCAACGGACGGATCTTCCGCGCCGGCGTGTTCCCGATCAGCATCGACACGGCCGAAGCCGTCGAACTCGCCCACCGCGCCGAGGACAGCGGCGCGGTCGCCAAGCTCAGGGCCTCGATCGACGACCGCGCGCTGATCATCGGCGTGGACCGCCTCGACTATTCCAAGGGCCTGCCCGAGCGTTTCGAGGGATTCGCCCGCCTGCTGCGCGACCATAAGGAGATGCGCGGCCGCGTCTCGCTGTTACAGATCGCACCGCCATCGCGCTCCGACGTGCCGGAATACCGCTCGCTGCGACGGGAGCTCGAACGCAGCGCGGGGCATATCAACGGGCAGTACGCCGAGCCGGACTGGGTGCCGATCCGTTACGTGAACAAGTCGTTCGCGCACAAGGTGCTGGCGGGTTATTTCCGCGTGGCCAAGGTCGGCCTGGTCACGCCGCTTCGCGACGGCATGAACCTCGTCGCGAAGGAATACGTCGCCTGCCAGGACCCGCAAGATCCCGGCGTGCTCGTGCTGTCCCGCTTCGCGGGTGCGGCGCAGGAACTGGATGCGGCACTGCTGGTGAACCCTTCCGACCTGGACGAGGTGTCCGAGGCGCTGAAACGCGCCCTGGAGATGCCACAGAAGGAACGCCGCATGCGCTGGCAGTCGATGATGGACGTGCTCGAGCGCAACGACATCACCGCATGGCGCAATGCGTTCCTGCATGCGTTGACGGAACCGCCGCGGGTGAAGCCCGAAATCTACGTGCCGACGCCGATGACCGCGCCTTGAGCCGCGTCAAGGCGTCCAGATCAGCGAAGCGAACCGCCCGCTGACCGCGCCATCGCGCCGGTACGAATAAAGCCGCTCGTCCCGGTACGTATCGAAGCCGCCCCCGGAAACCCGTGTCACCCCGATCGCGGCCAGCCTCCGCCTCGCCAGCACGTACAAGTCGCATAGCCAGTGCCCCGGCCGTGTCGGCGAGAAGGCCTCCTCCGCGCCCGGGTCTCCCTCGACGAAGGCCGCGCGCACCTCCGCACCCACCTCGTAGGAGGGGCCGCCGATGGCCGGGCCCAGCCAGGCGAGGACGGAGCCGGCGGGTACGCCCATCCGTGCCACGGTGTTCTCCAGCACGCTGGCGGCAAGCCCCCGCCAGCCCGCATGCGCCGCGCCGATCGTGCCGCCGTCGGCGCTGGCGAACAGCACCGGCAGGCAATCCGCGGTGAGGATCGCCAGCACCTTGCCGGGTCCGTGGGCCACGGCGGCATCGGCCACCGGTTCGTCGTCACCCTCCACGCCGGCTTCGGCCACTTCGGTGCCGTGCACCTGGCGCAGCCACAACGGCGGCCCGGGCAGGTCCAGGGCCGCCGCCAGGGCTTCCCGGTTCGACACGACCGCAGCGGGATCGTCGCCCGAGCGCAGGCCGAGGTTCAGCCGGTCGTACGGCGGCTGGGAAATGCCCGGCCCCTGCCGCGTGGATACGGTGGCACGAACGTGCGCCGGGGGGTTCCAGTCCGGGACAATCCAGGCGCCGTCCATGCTCAGTCCTCGATGGGATGCAGCGCCGTATCGGCGCGAAGCGCCTCGATCAGCGCCTCCTGGTCGGCCGGGCGCGGCGAATCGAACTCGAGGTATTCCCCGGTCACGGGGTGCTCGAAGGCCAGCTTCTCGGCGTGCAGGGCCTGGCGGCGGAATCCGCGCAGCGCGTCGATCAGCTCCTGGCTGGCGCCGCGCGGCAGGCGCAGCCCGTTGCCATAGAGCTGGTCGCCGACCAGCGGGTGGCCGAGGTGGGCCATATGCACGCGGATCTGATGGGTGCGTCCGGTTTCCAGGTTGCACTGGATCACGCTGTGCGCGCGGAAGCGCTCGCGCACGCGATAGTGGGTGATCGCTTCCTTGCCGCCGTCCTCCACGTCACGCACGCCCTGCTTCAGGCGATCGTGCTGGTGCCTTCCGATGGGCTGGTCCACGGTGCCGCCGGCCACCATGGTGCCCAGCACCACCGCCTCGTACTGCCGGTGCACGTCATGCCGGGACAGCATCGCCACCAGCGCCGTATGCGCCGCGATGCTCTTGGCCACCACCATCAGGCCTGCGGTGTCCTTGTCCAGCCGATGGACGATACCGCCGCGCGGCAACTCGGCCTGGGCCGGATTGTGGTGCAGCAAGGCGTTGAGCATGGTCCCGGCGGCGTTGCCCGCCCCGGGATGGACGACCAGCCCCATGGGCTTGTCCACCACCATGAGGTCGCCGTCCTCGTAGCGGATATCCAGCGCGATGTCCTCGGGCTGGGCATCCACCTCGCTCTCCAGCTCGGCCTCGAGCTCCACCCGCTCGCCGCCCCGGAGCAGGTGGCGCGGGGCCACCCGGGCCCCGTCCAGCAGGACCTTCCCCTCCTTGATCCAGCCCGTGAGGCGGGATCGGGAATAATCGGGGAACATCTCGGCCAGGGACTGGTCGAAACGCCGACCCGCCGCCGCCACCGGCACGGTGGCCTCATGTCTGACCGTCGTCATACCGCCCCGCCCGGCCCACGGCCGGTTTCGGCTATCATGCCCTTTCGCTCAAGCATCCGAACTCTCTCAATGCGTGCAACCAAGATCACCATTCTGCTCGTCCTCGCCCTGTCGATGAGCGCCTGCTCGATGTTCCGCAGCAAGAAGGAGACGATCGACACGATGCCGGTCGACCGGCTCTATGCCACGGCCCACGACTCGCTGGAGCATTCCGACTATGCCGCGGCGGAAAAGGCGTATGAACGCCTCATCGCTCGGTTCCCGTCGGGCGACATCAACGAGCAGTCCCAGATCGAACTCGCGTACGCGCAGTACAAAGACAACAAGCCGGACGACGCTTACTCGACGATCAACCGTTTCATCAAGACGTTTCCGACCCATAAGCATGCTGATTATGCCTATTACCTGCGCGGTCTGATCAATTTCGACCGAACCGGCGGCCTGATCGAGCGTTACCTGCAGCGTGGCAACAGCGCTTCCACCCGCCGCGACCAGGGTTTCAACCTCACCGCCTTCGACGATTTCAGCCAGCTGACCCGGCGGTATCCGAACAGCGCGTATGCCACCGACGCCCGCCAGCGCATGATCTTCCTGCGCAACCAGCTGGCCCGGTTCGAGGTCAACGTGGCCGAGTACTACCTGCGCACGAAGGCGTACATCGCCTCGGCCGACCGCGCCCAGTACGTGATCGAGCACTACCAGCAGTCGCCGGAGACCGCCGACGCGCTGGCCATCCTCACGCGCAGCTATATCGCCCTGGACCGCAAGCCGCTGGCCGACCAGACCCGCCAGGTGCTGGCCCTGAACTACCCGGACCACCCGTACCTCACGGACCCGAACTGGCCGCACCACCCTTCGATCTGGCGCAAGGCGATCCCGTTCTCGGGTCACCACTGACCTTCCGGGGGTTCGACGAAAAAGCCGGCGCAAGCCGGCTTTTTCGTTTTCGCGAAAAGGCACGGTCCCCTGGTGGGAGCCTACCTTCTGGTGATGCCAGCTGTTTGTGGGAGCCGACCCTCTAGTCAAGCCAGCTGTTTGTGGGAGCCGACCTTGTCGGCGATGGGTGCTTGCGATGAACTGGCCCGCTGCCGCGGGATCGCCGACAAGGTCGGCTCCCACAACAGCTGGGTCCACAACAGCGATCGAGATGGGGTCAGCGCCAGCCGGAGGTGATCGGGTAGCGGCGTTCGCGGCCGAAGGCTTTCGTGGTCACACGGGGCCCTGGCGCCGCCTGGCGGCGCTTGAACTCGTTGATGAAGACCATGCGGATCACCCGGCGTACCGTCGCGTCGTCGTGGCCGGCGGCGATGATGTCCTCGGCCGATGCCTCGCCCTCGATGAAGTGCTCGAGGATGGCATCGAGTTCGTCGTAAGGCGGAAGGGAATCCTGGTCGGTCTGCTCGTGGCGCAGTTCGGCGGACGGCGGGCGGTCGATGACCGCCATAGGGATCGCGCCATCGATGGCCGCGCGCCAGCGCGAGAGGCTGTAGACGGTGGTCTTGTAGACATCCTTGAGTGGCGCATAGGCGCCGCACATGTCGCCATAGAGGGTGGCGTAACCGACCGCCATTTCGCTCTTGTTACCCGTGGAAAGCAACAGCTTGCCGGTCTTGTTCGACATCGCCATGAGCAGCACGCCGCGCGCACGCGATTGCAGGTTCTCCTCGGTGATGTCGGGCCCGCGCCCTTCGAACACCGGCGCCAACGTGCCGGTGAAGGCCTCGTAGATCCCCTCGATCGGCAACACGTGGTACTCGACGCCCAGGTGCTCCGCCTGCGCCTTCGCTTCGCGCAATGACAGGTCGGACGTGTACACCGTGGGCATCATCACGGCCGTGACCTTGTCCTTGCCGAGCGCATCGACGGCGATCGCCAACGTGAGTGCCGAATCGATGCCGCCGGAAAGTCCCAGCAGCACGCCGGAAAAGCCATTCTTGCCGATGTAGTCGCGCACGCCGCGCACGAGGCCCGCGTACATGATCGCTTCCGGCGAACGCGTGTCCTGAGCCGGCCAGTCGATCGCGGCGAGGCGCTTCGTCACGGTGTCGTATTCCACGGTGAGCAGCATTTCCTCGAACGACGGCGCGCGGGCGACCACTTCGCCGTCGGACTGCACGAGCACGGAATGGCCATCGAACAACAGGTCGTCCTGGCCACCGACCAGGTTCACGTAGGCGATGGGCACCCCGTTCTCCGTGGCCCTCTGGCGCAGCAATTCCTCGCGCGTGGCCGCCTGCCGGCGGTCGTAGGGCGAGGCATTGATCACCAGGATCAGTTCCGCCCCCGCCTGCGCGGCATGGGCGGCCGGTTCGGCCTCCCAGATGTCCTCGCAGATGAGCATGCCCACGCGCACGCCTTCGATCACGAAAACCCGCGTGGCCTGGCCATGCTGGAAATAACGTTTTTCGTCGAAGACGGTGTAATTGGGCAGGGCCTGCTTCTGATAGGTCCACTCGACCTTGCCTTCGCGGATCAGCGAGGCGGCATTGAAGACTTCACCGCGCGTTTCGGGATGGCCCACGACGGCCGAGATACCGCGGATCTCCGGTGCGAGCGCCGCGAGTTCGCGCCCACAGGCTTCGAGGAAGCTCGGGCGCTGGAGCAGGTCTTCGGGCGGATAGCCCGAGAGGGTCAATTCGGGAAAGGCGACCAGCGAAGCACCAAGGCGATCCCGCGCTTCATCGGCCAGTGCCTTCACGCGCCGGGCGTTCTGAGCGGTGGCGCCTACCGGGAAGTCGTACTGGGCCAGGGCGAAGCGGAACGTGGACATCGGGGATCCGTGCGGTCGCGGGGGGACTGCCTATGATAAGACATGGGGGTGAGGGTGGCTGGCCCGCTGCCGCGGGATCGCCGACAAGGTCGGCTCCCACCAGACTCCCACCAGGTTCATCCAGGTCGCTATCCAGGGTCGTCCCGGGCCGTTATCGGATCTGTGAGGCGACGCTACAGATAGAGGTTCGCGATGTGCACCGCTGTCTTGTAAGGCTCGGGGTCGTTGCGGTTGGTCAGCAGGATCACGGTGAGGTGACGTCCCGGATATCGCACGATCACATTGCGGAAGCCGATGGTCTCGCCCGAATGCCACAGCGTCTCGCCGGTGATCCGCCAGCCGTAGCCGTATCGTACCGAGGGATCGTCGGTGGGCGTCCAGGGCGTGAAGGCGGCCTTGCGCGACGCGTCGCTCAAGAGCCGGTCGTCGTATAGAGCGGCATCCCAACGCGCCAGGTCGTCGATCGAGGAATAGATGCCGCCATCTCCCAACACCGAGCTTGTCATGCTCTGGTCCGTACGGACCCAGCGCCCGCCCTCGGCGCTGTATCCGAAGGCCCGGTGTGGCACGGGCGGCCCTTCCCGCACATAGGCCAGGGTGTTCGCCATGCCCAATGGCAGGAAGATGCGCTCGCGAAGGAAATCCTGGAACGGTTTGCCCGAGGCCTTCTCCACGATCAGCGCGAGCATCGCATAGCCCCCGTTGCTGTAGCGGTACGAGGTGCCTGGAACGAAATAGAGACGATCGGTCCTGGCGAGCAGGTCGAGCACGTCCCTGTCGCGCAGCGGCACCCGCGTATCGGCGGGCATGACGTCCTCGTAGTCGATCAGCCCACCCTGGTGGCTCAGCAACTGGCGGATGGTGATCGCGTCGGCCGCGGCGGGCAGCGCGGGCAACCAGCGGCGGGCGCGGTCGTCCAGCGACAGCTTGCCATCCTGGGCCAACAGGAGGATCGCCGTCGCGGTGAACTGCTTGCTCACCGAGGCAAGGCGATAGTTCGTTTGCGGCGAGGCCGGCACGCGTCGTTCAAGGTCGGCGAACCCGTAGCCTCGCCGGACAACGGGCACGCCGTCGCGTATCACCAACAACGAAGCACCCGGGCCGTCGCCGTCGTAACGCTTCATCAATACGTCCAACGCCACGTCACGCGATGGCGACGCGACGCAGCCGGCGAGGAAGGCACAAAGGGCCAGCGATACGACCAGGCGCATGCTCACTCCACGGGAACGTCGTAGATCGTGTCGGTGGCCGCGGAAGGCAGCGAGTAATGCCACCATTCCTGCGGGTAGTTGACGAAACCTTCCGCCGCCATCGCGCGGGACAGGCGCTGGCGGTTCACACGCTGCGCGGCGGTGATGCCCGGATAGTCGGTATGCGCACGCGGATCGAAAAAGTCGAAGTCCGTGCCCATGTCCAGTGGCGCACAACGATTCCCTGCACAGCGCATCAGCGTGAGGTCGATGGTGGCGCCGCGGCTATGTCCGGAAACAGGTGCGATGTATTCGCCCAGCAGCTTGTCCTTGCCGAGGTTCGGGTAATGCGCGGGTTGGGTCCGTGTATCGCCGGTATCGCCCGCCCAACGCACGAAGGCCGCGACGGCACGTGCCGGCCGGTAGCAGTCCCATATGCGCAGGCGCAGCCCGTCCTCACGCAGATGCATCTCCACGCGCGCCAGTGCCTCGGCGGCAGCCGTGCGCAGGAGGCACCTGGCCGAGCGATAGCCATCCACCGGCGCACCGGTGAAGTTGTCGCTTCCCGCGTAGCGGATGTCCTCGGCGATATCGGGCACCAGCGAACGCATATCGGTGAGTCCCGCTTCGTGCGGCGTGCGTGCCGGTGACACCCGTGGCGGGGCATCGGTGGCGTGCGCGCTAAGGACAAGCCCGCACGCGAGTGAAAGCCAGGTCTTCATAGTCGTTGCTGAAATCGGCATCGGGATCGACCTTGGTCAGGCGCAGCTGGTCCGGTGCTGAAAGGTCCAGCCACGGCTCGGCGTCCATGCGCGGGCTGTTCCACTGCACGAGATAACGCGTGCCCACGCGTTCGAGCATACCGGTCACGACCGGGGAGCGGACCGCGGCGAAGCGCACGCCTTCCTTGCCGGGGCAGATGCTGACCTCGCCGAACCAGGGGTCGCGCCAGATGCCGAGCAAACCGTTCGCTTCGCTGGCGGAAGCGGCCACGCGCGACGAGGTGTCCGGTGCACGCGAGGCACCCGGGGCCGACGACTCGGCGGCGATGCGGTCGGCGTATTCGTCCACGGTATGTGCTTCGTCCGGTGCCGTGAACCGCTTGAGCAAGGCCGCGGCCAGGGCATCGCGGGCGTCCTCGCTCCCTCCGTTCATCAGGATCACGAATCCGCCGCGCCGCTCCGGCAGCAAGCTCACCGTCGAATACATGCCGGACAGCGTGCCCGTGTGCGAGACGCTCCACTGCCCGTCCACGTCGGCCAGCCGCCAGCCATAGCCGTAACCGTAGAGATGCGTGTCGTTCCAGGCTTTCCGGCGCTTGCCCACGGGCATTGGATTCTGGATCGACCACAAGGGTTCGCGCTGCGCGGCGCTCAGCCATGCCAGTTGCGCCGCATCGGGAGCCAGCCAATTGCCGGCCCAGCGGAGCATGTCGTCGAGGTCGCAGCGCACGCCGCCCGCGGCGGCGGAGGTGATCGCGGGAACCGTCGCCGCATCGCCGTTCACCACTTCGTTGCCGTGCTCCCCCTGTCGATGGGGTTGGGCGACATTCCCCACGCCGTCGCGCGACCAGCGGCCGACCTGGCATCGGGAGAGTCCCAACGGCTCGAACACCTCGCGGCGCAATAGCGTTTCGTAGGAGGCACCGCCAGCCGCCGCGGCTACCTCGCCCGCCACGACGTAAAGGAGGTTGTCGTAGGCGTAACGCGAACGGAAGCTGTGTTCCGGCTTGAGGTAAGCGAGGCCGGCGAGGATGTCCTTGCGCGCGAAGTCGTTCGGTTCCGGCCAGAGCATCAGGTCACCCGCGCCTTCGCGCAGGCCGCTGTTGTGGATAACCAGGTCGCGTACCTGGATTTCGCGGGTCACCCATGGATCGTTCATGCGGAAGTCCGGCAGGTACTTCGTCACCGGATCGCTCCAATCCAGCTTGCCTGCCGCGACCAGCCGTGCCAGCAGCGCCGTGGTCATGGCCTTGCTGTTCGAAGCGATCTTGAACAGGGTCCGCCCGTCCACCTTGCGGCCTGAACCGGCGACGAGTTCGCCCGCCGTGCGCGTATAGGCCACCTTGCCATCCTGGATCACCCCGACCGCGATGCCGGGAATGCGATAGCGCGACATCGCCTCGTCGACGAGGGCGTCGAGCGACGCGGCGGAAGCGGCTTCATCGGCCGCCCATACACGCAGCAGGTTGCCACTCCAGAGCTTCGCGATGTCCTGGTCGGAGAAGCCGCGCCGCTTCAGCGCGGCGGTCACGTTGCGCGTCTCCGAGGCGTCCATCCACCCGGTGATCTCGCCACCCCCGTCGAAGTCCGAGGCGATGCCCACATGGTCGATACCCGCCACCTTCACCATGTGCTGGATGTGGTCGAGGAAATCGTCCAGGGTGGCGAGAGGATGCTCGCGCTGGATAGCCTTCATGCCCTCGATATACGACGGCAGGTAATCATGCTTTTCGCTGTCGTATTCCTTGTCGCCCGCCTCGCGTGCCACCCGCGTCTGCAAGGCCTTCTCGGCGGCCGCCCGCTCCGGATCCTTCTTCAGGAACTCCTTGTACGCCACGGCCTGGACGACGCCACCCTTCGCGGCGATGGCTGCCAGCAGGTCGTCGGGCAGGTTGCGTGGATGATCGGTGACGGCCCGGGACGACGAATGCGACGCGATGATCGGCGCCTTCGACAACGCGAGGACATCGCGGACGCAGGCGTCCGACGCATGCGACACGTCCACCATCATCCCCAGCGCATTGGCCCGCGTCACCACCTGCCGGCCGAAATCGGTCAGGCCGAGGTTGCTGTCCACCTTGTCGCCCAGCTCCTTGCGGGGCAACGAACTGCCACAGAGGTCGTTGTTGCCGACGTGCGCCAGCCCGATGTAACGCGCACCCCGCGCATAGGCCGCGTCCTGGCGCTTCAGGTCGTGCCCGAGCGAATAGCCGTTCTCGATGCCTATCATGGCCGACAACCGCCCGGCCGCCTTGTTCGCACGGACATCCGCCGGCGTGCGTGCCGCCCGGATCCACTCGGGATACCGCTTCAGCATCCGGTCGATGGCATCGTACTTGCGCGCCGCCTGTGCCACCGCCTTCGCGTACCCCGCCGGGGTCGACGGTCCCTGCTCCACATAGATCACGAAGAACGCTGCGTCGAGACCGCCGCGGCGCATCTTCGGCAGGTCCACCTTGAGCGGACCGTCCTTGCCGGCGTCGAACTTCGGGTCGTGCATGTACGACAGGGGAATGTCGACGTGCGTGTCCAGCGTGAGCGGATGGTCCTGCGCCTGCGCGGCCGCGCAGAACAGCAAGGCCAGGCCAAGGGTTCGCTTCATTCGTGCCTCCCGTAGTTACACCACTCCACCCACATTCCACCTCCTGAATTCCCCCCGATTTCCTGGCCTTGGCTTAGAAGTCGATCGAGACGGTCAGCTGGCCGAAACGGGGCGACTGGAAGCGCTGGGGTTGCAGGTACGTGGGATTCAGCCCGCCGACCGAGGTTTGCAAGTCCTGGTCGACGCCGAGCGTGCGTTGCTGGTTGAGCAGGTTATACACCGCGAACTTCACGCGAAGGTTGTTCTTCTCATCCAATGGCAGCAGGTAGGTGATGCTGGCGTTGAGGTTGAAGGTCCAGGGCGTACGGTCCTCGCCTCGCGGCGACCGCTGGTAGACGCGGTTCTGGGACACGGGATCGGCGCAGTTCTCCACGCAGATGAAGTAGCTGTGGTACACGGTGGCGTCGTACGGATTACCTACGCCATAGCCGGTGATCGGGCTGCCGGAAAGGGCCGTCAGGTCGGCGCCCACTTGCCACTGCTTGCTGATCGCATAGGTTCCGCGAACCTTGAACTGGTGGCGGTGATCGTTCGGAAGGTAGCCTCCGGACAGGTTGACCCAAGGATCGTCGAAGTTCTCCGTACGGCCGGTGTCGTCGAAATTGGTATCGGAATTCACCGGCCCCTCGGCGTTGCCACGGCTCCACGACAGCACGTACGACGCGTTCAACATCCACTTCTCGTCCCACGCGCGGTCGACCTGGAACTCCAGCGAGCCGAACGAGCGCCGGGGCTTCTTCCAACCGCGCTGGCCGAGGTAATTGCCGTCGGCGTCGTACATCGCCCACCCCTGCTTCGAGGTATCGATATTGATGTAGCCGTCGGGCGTGCCGTCGCAATTGGTGTCGCCATACACGGTGAGCTTGCGGCCCGGATTGCCCATCACGTAGCCGATGTAACCATCGCCGCCGCACTGTGGCGTGGCACTGATCTCCATGTCGTCGATGGCATTGTGCAGTTTCCGGTACGTTCCGCTCACGCCCCACGACCACTTGTCCGTGATGGCTTGCTGGAAGCCGAGGATGGCCTCGTCCTGATAGACCGAATCCATGTTCTTGTCGACTTCGGCACGCAGGTCGCCTACGCGGCCATTGCCCTGTGAATCGTCCACCGGGCCGATCTGCGGCCCGAGAATCGGCAGGGCGTAAGGCGAACCGTTGCGATCGAGTACCTGGTACCCGTCGAAGGCGTAGTAGGTGCGCTGGTCGAGCAGGCCACCGGCCTGCTTGATGTTGATCACGTTGGCCACCGGCAGGTAGTACCGGCCGAGGTTGCCGAAGATCTTGGTCGTGCCGTCGCCCTTGAGGTCCCAGGAGAAGCCCAGGCGCGGCGCGATCATGTTGTCCATCTTGATGTAGCTGGACCCCTCGCCCGTCTTGTTGTCGAAGGCATCGCGGCGCAGGCCCGCGTTCAACAGGAAGTCCGGCGTGATGTTCCAGTTGTCCTCGAGGTAGAAGGCGTTGTTGGTCGTCTCGAACGTACCCGCGATCTCGTAACGGCGCGCACGCACATAGGCGTTGTACCCTGCCGGCACCACGCCGCCGTTTTCGATGGTGGCACCCGGCGTCGTGGCGTAGATGTTGTAGTAATACGCGCCCGGGCCGGGGTAGTGGCGCGAATAGTCGGACGTGTCCACCTCATGGTCGTAACCGAAACGGACCAGGTGGTCGCCCAGCGTCCATTCGAAGTCGGCGCGGCCTTGCTTGCGCGTGTCGTTACGCTTGATCACCGCGGTGCTGGTGCTACAGCCCAGCGGGACACCTGGCCCCGGCACCGCCGATACCTTCGCCACCGGATTGCAGTCGATATCGGACTGGGCCCGGGTGAAGTCCTCGCGTTCGTTACGGCCGTACATCAGCTTCATCGACAGGTTGTCGACGAGGTAGCTGGTGAAGGTACCGTTCCAGTTGCGGCCGCCGGTATCGCTGTAGATCTCGTCGTTCTTGTCGCTCTTGGTGTGCGTGGCGTAATCGTAGTTGTAGACCGAGCCGACGTTCTTGTCCTTATCGGAGAACGCCATGAACTCGAACAGGTTCTTGTCGTTGATGTGCCAGTCGATCTTGGCGCCCCAGAAACCGGAGTCGGTGTCGTTCTGGGTGAGCACGGTGCCCTGGTTATCGGTGTTCTGCGGCGTGTATCCACGGGCTTCGTACATCGCGAAGAAGAACAGCTTGTCCTTCACGATCGGGCCGGACGCATACACGTTCATCTTGGTACGCGAGTAGTGGTCTTCGGACGAGGTAATGTAGCGCTCGCCGTCCCAATAGCGGTTTTTCGTCGTGGCCTGCCAGGAACTGGGCTCGAAGGTCATCTCCGCGCCGGCCTTGAACTCGTTCGTTCCCGAGCGGGTCACGGCATTGACGACACCGCCGGTGGTGCGGCCGAACTCGACGGAATAGCCCCCGGTCTTGACCTGGAATTCCTGGTAGAACGCGAAGGGTGCCTCGGAGAAACCGTTGCGGTTGTAGAAGTCGGTGACATTGAGGCCGTTCACGTAGAACGAATTCTCGGCCACGGACGAACCGCCGAACGAGATGCCGCCGAAGCCGGCGTTGCCCTTGTTCACGCCGGGCGCCAGCAAGGCCACCGACTGCACGTTCTGGTCCACGGGCAGGCGGCGGATTTCCTCGCGGCTGATGTTCGTCGCGGTTTCGGTGGAGCTGACATCCACCGCGGAGATGACGACCGGCGCGCTCACCTGCACGCCTTCGAGCTCGGTGGTGCCGGTTGCGCCGCGCTCGACGAGGTTCACCGTGGTGGCGTTGCCGAGGCTCACCGTCACCTCCGCGGTGGTCGCCACCGGCTTGCCGTCCTTGCTGCTGTCCACCTGGTAACGGCCGACCGGCAGGTACGGCAGGCGAAAGTTGCCCGCGTCGTCGGCGGTTACCGTACGTGTCAACCCGGTGGCCGGATCGCGCGCGGTAACGGTCGCGCCCGCCTTGGTGCGACCGACGATCGTGCCGTCGGTATTCGCGGCGGAGGCGCTGCCGGACAGGGCGAGGCCCAGGCCGATCGCCATGCACAAGGCGCCGTGACGCAACATGCGCCGGTTCGTCTTCATGTCCCCCATCTCCCCACTCCCATAAGATGATGTTTCGGGTTGTCGTGCGTTACCCGGTCAGGGCGCCGTGCCACCGCCCCCGCGCGGTGTATCGACACGGTGCCACCGGAAGTCGTAATCCCACTGGTCGAAATACAGGTTGCCGCCCTTCCACTCGACCTCACCGCGCTGCGAGTCGACCGTCTCCGAGCGGAAGAAGGTCTTCGGCGGCGTGAACGGCTGCGAGTAGTCGTCGTTGAAGGCGATGCGATAGGCATCCAGGCCGCCGAGGTAGAACCACTCGAGGGCGTCGTCGCCCGGCTTCGCGTCCGCTCCGGCCAGCAGGCGGCCGAAGGTCACGTCCATCGGTACCCACCCATACGGGGCCAGGTACACCTGCCCCCAGTCGTGGATGTTGTTGTACTTGCCATCGGAGAAGATCCAGCCCGACTGCCAGCGCGCCGGAATGCCGTTGAGGCGCAGCAAGGTCATCAGCAGCAGGGTCTGCTCGCCGCAATCGCCGTGCCCGGCATGCAGGGTGTAATCGCCGATATTCGAGATCGTGGAGTATTCGCGCGCACCCGCCCAGGGAATCGTGTCCACGGCGGCGAACAGCTTCTGCGCGATGCGGTAGGGGTTCGTCTCGTTGCCGACCACGCGCTTCGAATACGCGCGCATGGCCTCGGTGAAGACGATGTGCGGCGCGCGCTCGGCGACATAGGGCGCCAGCGCCGGCGTGATCGGAGTGCGCGTCACCTTCGCCGGATCGATGTCGACATAGCGCGCGTAGAGCGTCACCTCGTAGGTGATCGAGAATTCGGTGGGTTTGCCCGCTTCGGCCTTCTTTTCGAGGTAGGCCGTGCGCTGCAGGCTCGACTCGGGAGCGATATCGACCCGGGCCGGTTCGCTACCGGTGAGGCGGATGCCTTCCTGCTGGCCCGCGATGGCGCGTGGATAGGGAATCCAGGCGCGAATCGTTTCACCCGCGGGTACCGCGTCGGCCTTCACCGTGAGCACCTGGGTGACGCTCTCGCGGCGCGGCAGCACGCTGCTGGTACGACTTGCCAAGGCGGCGGCGCGCACGGCGCGGTGGTGGTCGTTGAGGACTTCGTTCGGGCCGTCGTCGAAGGGCGTCTGTTCCTTGCGTCGCTCACGCGCCTCCGCGCTGATCCGGAACAGGTTCCCCGGAGAACGCTTGAAGTACAGCGTGCGGCCGTCGATCACCTGCTTTTCGAGCAGGCCGGCGGCGTCCCACTTCGCGAACTCCGCGTCGGTGAGGTCGGGGATCTGTTTGCGCAGGCGGGTCTTGACCGCATCGGCGTCGAGGGTGAAGTCGAGCAGGATGCGTCGCATGCGTTCGCGCTGGAACAGCAGAGTGTCGCGTTGCGCGGGGGTGAGGTCGGGTTGGGTGAGTGCCTTGGCGATGAGGGCTTCGGCGGTCTTGAAGTGGCCGGCATCTATCTGCTTCGAGGGGGCATCGCCGACGGAGTCGGCTCCCACAGGGCTTGGAGGAGCATCGCCGCCAGGGTCGGCTCCCACCGGGGTCGAGGCGACAGGGTGGGCTGGCACCGAGGTGACGGCTAGCGAGGCGAGCAGGCACGCCGCCAGCACCGGGCGAATCGTCGCGTTTCGTAAGGCCGCTTTCACCGTTCGGTATCCCCGATGCAACCGTGGTGGATGGACGTGCGTCAGGGCTGTGTAACATGCTTGCAAAGCGCGGTCAATAATTTATGCTTCAAGCTACTTCGTTAGGAATAGATATTCCTGACGACCGTCGCGACACCACCCGGGGAGGGGACGCGTGATCCAGTCGGTTTGGCCTTACCTGGCCGTGATGCTGCTCGCCGCCGGCTTCTGGCCCGCGATCGAACGGCGTTTCGGCTGGAAGGTATTCGAGATCCTTCCGCCCATCGTCCTCACCTACCTCACCGTGACGGCCTTGTCCGTCGCCGGCTTCTGGACCGCCTCACCCGAAATCCATGCGGCGCAGAACATGCTCGTCGCCCGGCTGGTGCCGGCCCTGCTCTTCCTGCTGATGATCAACTGCGACCTTCGCGCGATCCTCGCGCTGGGGCCGCGCGTGCTCGGTGTCTTCGTCTGCACCTCGATCAGCCTGTTCATCGCCTTCGTGCTCACCTTCCTGATCTACCGTCACTGGATGCCCGGCACGGGATGGATGCCGCTCGCCTCGTTGTCGGGCAGCTGGATGGGTGGCACGGCGAACATGATCGCGGTGAAGCAGGCCATCGGCATGTCGGATACGTCACTGGCGACCACCCTGCTCACCGACGCCTTGTGCTATTCGATGTGGGTGGTGGTGCTGTTCGCGGTGGCCCGCCTCGCGCCGGCCTTCAATCGCTGGACGCGGGCCACGTCGAGCGCGAGCCTGAGCGTAGCGGAGACGGCGGTGCGTGCGCCCGCCACGTCCGATAGCGTACTGCTCTGGCTGGGCCTCGCCCTGCTCGTCGCCGCCGTGTCCGCGGTGCTCGGCGTGAGGCTGCCGACAGGCAGCATGGTATCGCCGACGACATGGACGATCCTGATCGCGACCGTGGCCGGCCTGGTCGCCGCGCATACGCCACTGGCTCGCCTGCCCGGTGCACAGGCGGTTTCGAGCGCGATGCTGATCTCGGTGGTGGCCGTGCTCGCCTCGCAAAGCAGCTTCGCCGGCATCGCCGCGGCACCGCTCTACCTGCTCGCGGGCGTCACGGTGATCGCCGTGCACGCGGTCCTTCTCGGCCTCGCGGCGCGCGTCTTCCACTTCGACCTGTATCTCTGCGGCATTTCCTCGCTGGCCCATATCGGCGGCGGGGCCGCCACCCCGGTGCTCGCGGCCACGTATTCGCGTTCGCTGGTGCCGGTGGGCGTCCTGCTCGCCCTGCTCGGTTATATCCTCGGCACTGGCTTCGGTCTCGTCGTCGCCGCGGTGCTCTCGGCGCTGGCCTCCTGACCAAGGATCTCGCTATGAACCTGTTTCGCCCCACCTTGCTCGCCACCCTGCTCGCGCTCACGGCGGGCGGCGCCTGTGCGGCCCCGCGCGACATGCCGGTCCCGCCATCGGGCATCCTCGGCGTCGCCGATGCGCAGCTGTCGCCGGAGTACTGGGTCGCGCGGCTTCCGGACGCGGACAAGCCCGTGCTCGACGCCGCCGCCATCGCCGCGATCAACGAGCGCGTGGCGCGGCTGGACCCGTCGATGCACGACATCCGCCACCTTCCGGCCTCGTTGCCACGGGAACAGGTGCAAGGCTGGATCGAGAAGCTGACGTCACGGCCGAGCAAGCCCTTGTTCGATGTGGAGGGCAAGCCCGTGACCGCCGCGGCGATCGACGCCGTGATGGACAACGCAGCGATCGACGGCATTCCCGCGCAGGTAACGCCGCGCTATGGCATGGCCGTGCGTCGAGGCGCCCTGCGCGGCTATCCGACCGACCTGCGCGTGTTCAGCCATGCCGACGACACCGACATCGACCGCTTCCAGGAAAGCACGCTGTTCCCCGGCGACCCGCTCGCGGTGGTGCATGCGAGCAAGGATGACAAGTGGGTGTTCGTCGTCAGCCCGCGCTATGCGGCATGGATGCACGCGGAAGACGTGGCCTACGGTGATGCCGCGGCCGTCTTCGCCCACGCCGATGCCACGCCGTACCGGATCGTCACCGGCGCGAAGCCGCTCACCGTGTATACGCCGGAAGCGCCCGCCCTCTCGGAATTCCAGCTGGACATGGGCACGCGCGTGCCGCTCGACACCTCCTTGCCGCCGGACCAGCCGGTGAACGGGCAGAGCCCGTACACCTCGTGGGTACTGAGCCTGCCGGTGCGAGGCACCGACGGAGCGCTCTCGTTCCACCCGGCCCTGCTCCAGCGAAACCAGGATTCCGCGGCCGACTACCTGCCATTGACCAGGGCGAACATCATCCGCCAGGCCTTCAAGTTCCTCGGCGAACGCTATGGCTGGGGCCACGCCTATAACGGCCGCGACTGCAGCGGCTTCGTCTCGGACGTGTACCGCAGCATGGGCGTGCAGATGCCACGCAACACGCGCGACCAGAGCATCAGTCCTGGCCTGGCCCACACCGTCTATACCGACAAGGACAACCACGAGGCACGGGTGAAGGCCGCGAAAGCGCTCGAGGTGGGCGACCTGGTCTACATCCCCGGCCACGTCATGATGGTGATCGGCAAGATCGACGGCGAACCCTATGTCATCCACGACGTCGGCGGCATGAGCTACAAGCAGGCCGACGGCACGTTGCGGCACATCAAGCTCAACGAGGTCTCGGTGACACCTCTCCTGCCCATGATGGCCAGCGGCGACAAGACCTTCGTCGACCGCATGACCAGCATCGTCCGCATCCGTTAATCTGCCCAGCGAGATTCCATGAAGATCACCGACATCCGCTTCGGCATGCTGCGCGTGCCACTGAAGACCCCCTTCAAGACGGCACTGCGTACGGTCGACAAGGTCGAAGACATCGTCGTGATGGTGCATACCGACGACGGCCGGGTGGGTTATGGTGAAGCCCCGGCCACGGCGGTCATCACCGGCGACACGCACGGCTCCATCGTCGACGCCATCCGCCACTACATCGCACCCCGCCTCATCGGCCAGGAGATCGCCGACCTCAACCGGATCACGAAACTGATCCAGGGCACGATGGAGAAGAACACCAGCGCCAAGGCCGCCGTGGAGATCGCCGTCTACGACCTATGGGGCCAGCTCTATGGCGCGCCACTTTACAAGCTGCTCGGCGGCGGCGATCCGGTCATCACCACCGACATCACCATCAGCGTCGACTATATCGACAAGATGGTGGCCGACTCCATCGCCGCGGTGGACCGTGGCTTCGAGTCGTTGAAGATCAAGGTGGGCAAGGATATCGGCGTGGACATCGAGCGTGTCCGCGCGATCTACGCCGCCGTGGAAGACCGTGCCCTGCTCCGCCTCGACGCGAACCAGGGCTGGACCGCCAAGGAAGCGGTCTACGCGCTGCATACGCTGGAAGACGCCGGCGTTCGGCTGGAACTGGTCGAGCAGCCGGTGAAGGCGCGTGACCTGGAAGGCATGCGCTATGTCACCGAGCGCGTGCACACGCCGATCATGGCCGACGAAAGCGTGTTCGGTCCCGCCGAGGTGATGGAGCTGATCCGCATGCGCGCCGCCGACATCATCAACATCAAGCTGATGAAGACCGGCGGCATCTCCAACGCCATCCGCATCGCGGACATCGCCGGCCTCTACGGCATCGAGTGCATGATCGGCTGCATGCTGGAGACCAGCATCAGCGTGGCCGCCGCCGTGCACGTGGCGGTCGCCAAGTCCGACGTGATCACCAAGGTGGACCTGGACGGCCCCTCGCTATGCGCATACGACCCCGTGGATGGCGGCGTGAACTTCAACGAGTCGGAGATCTCCATCAGCGATGCGCCGGGCCTGGGCATCCGGGAGATCCGCGGCCTCGAACCGCTCTGAGGACCGCCGCCATGTCGCCGCTGGTGAAGATCCGTTCCGAACGCGACCGCATGTCGGCGGTGGAGCGGCGCATCGCCGACTTCATCCTCGAGAACGCCCAGCTGCTGCGCGACTATTCTTCCCAGCAACTGGCCAACGCGCTCGGCATCAGCCAGTCCAGCGTGGTGAAGTTCACCCAGAAGCTCGGCTTTCGCGGCTACCCGGACCTGAAGTACTCCGTCGGCGAGGCCATCGCGCGTACCGACGACGGCGACGGCGAGGCCGCTCCACTCGCTGAACGCCCGGGTGGCGATCCACTGGGTGCGGCACTCTGGCAACGCAAGGCGCGCGCCGAGGAAGCGACGCGGCACATCAACAGTCCCGAGACCTTGCATGCGGTGGTCAACGCGATCGATTCGGCGGGCAAGGTCTTCCTCATCGGCCTGGGCGAAGACGACCTGCACGCGCGCGGCTTCGCCGTGCGCCTGTCGCTGCTGGGCATCGTGGCCATACGCCATTTCGACGTGAGTCGCATGGCCGCGCAAGTGGCGATGTCGTCACCGGGCGACGTCCTCATCGTGTTCTCCGAACAGGGCAAGCATCCCGCGCTGGCCAAGATCGCCCGCTATTTCCGCGAGCGGCGCGGACGCGTGGTGACGGTCACGCGGCATACCTCCAATCCCGTACGCGCGCTCGCCGATATCGCGCTGGCCGTGGCGGCGCATGACGATGCGTCCTACGTGCAGTCGCTGATCTATCAGTCCACCGTGCAACAGTTGCTCGACACCGTGTTCGTGCACCTGTGCGAGGGAGACGAGGCCCGCCATGCGCGCCTCGTGCAGAACCTCGACCGCATCCAGCAGATGCTCGAACCCTGACCGGACCGCCACCATGCCCTTCTCCCGAACGTTCCCGCGCCTGCTCGGCCTCGCCGCCCTCGTCCTCGCCGCATCCAGCACGGCGTTCGAGACACCGGCCGCCTGGTCGGTATCCCGGCAGATGATCGTGGTGACCACCGACGGATGGGACGTCGACCACGGGACGCTCCGCGCGTACGTCCGCGAAGGTACGCGCTGGAAACAGGAAGGACCGGCCGCCGAGGTGACCATCGGCAAGCACGGCAGTGCGTGGGGCGTCGGGCTCAATCCGCCAGAAAGGGACGGACCGGTGAAGAAGGAAGGCGATGGTCGCAGCCCCGCCGGCGTGTTCCGTATCGGGCAGGCCTTCGGCTATGCGGAGACGAATCCCACCGCCCTTCCCTATCGCGGCCTGGGCGTATCCGACTACTGCGTCGATGTGGACAGCTCGCCGTATTACAACCAGGTGGTGGATGCACGGAAGGTCGGCGAGAAGGCGGTGGCCGGCGCGACCGAGCCGATGCGCCGCGACCTGCACTTCAACGGCGACCACGCCTATCGCATCGGCTTCGTCATCGAGCACAACCCCGACGGGCGCAAGGGCGCGGGCAGCTGCATCTTCGCCCACTTGTGGAAGTCGCCCACATCGCCGACCGCCGGCTGCACCGCGATGACCGACGAGACGATGGAGCGCCTGCTCGGCTGGCTCGATCCGGCGAAGAAGCCGGTCTTCGTGCTGCTGCCGAAGAACGAATACGCCCGACTGCGCGAAGCCTGGAACCTGCCGGCCTTATGACCGCCACCCAACGCATCCTTCTCGGCCTCGCACTCGGTGCGGCGGCCGGCATCGCCCTCGCGACGTGGGCTCCGGATTCCGCGCTGGGCGTTGCCGATGCCGTGCAACCGATCGGCAAACTCTGGCTGAGCGCGCTACAGATGACCGTGGTGCCGCTCGTGCTCTCGCTGGTCGTCGTCGGTGCGAATACCGCGACCGACGCGGCCGCCTCGGGCCGCATCGCGAGGCGCGCGATCGTCGTGATCCTGTTGCTGCTATCGCTTGGCGCCGCGGTGGCGGCGATCGCCGCGCCCGCCTTGTTCGCACTGTTTCCACGCAGCGGATCGCTCACCAGCGCCCTCGGTGCCGCCGGCGGCCACCTTCCCGTCAGCGCGCCCGTCGGCTGGTCCGACTGGCTCGCCGGCATCGTACCCACCAACGCGATCATGGCAGCCGCACAGAGTGCCATGCTGCCGTTGGTGGTGTTCGCCATGTTCCTGGGTTTCGCGCTGACTCGTATCGCGCCGGAGCGGCGCGCGCTCGCGGTGGAGTTTTTCCGTGCGATCGCGGATGCCATGATCGTGGTCGTACGCTGGGTGTTGCTCGTGGCGCCGCTGGGTGTCTTCGCGCTGATCCTCTCCGTATGCGCGCGGGCTGGCCTGCACATGCTCGGCGCGCTGGGCGTCTATGTGCTGGTCGAATGCATCGTATATCTCATCGTCACCGCCTTGATGCTGGTGATCGCACGGGTTTGGGGCGGTGAACCGTTCGCACGCTTCGCTTCGGCGATCGCCCCGGCACAGGTCGTGGCCGCCAGCACGCAATCGTCGCTCGCGTCGCTGCCGGCGATGATCGAAAGCGCCGACCGGCGGCTGGGCTATCCCACCGCGGTGACGTCGCTGGTCCTGCCCATGGCGGTGTCGCTGTTCCGGCTCACCAGCCCGGTGCAATACGTGGTCTCGGCGAGTTTCATCGCGTGGGCCTTCGGCATCGAGCTGGGCGTCGCACAGTTGGCCGCGGGCGCCGCGCTCGCCGTGGTCATCAGCCTGGGTTCGGTCGGATTGCCGGGCCAGGTCACCTTCATCGCGACCAATGTTCCCGTCGCGCAGGCCATGGGTCTTCCCATCGGTCCGCTCGGCATCATGCTGGCGGTGGACACCTTGCCGGATACGCTGGCCACCCTCGGCAACGTCACCGCCGACCTCGCGGCGACCAGCGTCGTCGCCGCACAATCGTCGAAGGACAAGGCATGAACGAATCACCCGTCGACGTCATCGTGATCGGTGCCGGCATCGCCGGCGCCTCGGTGGCGTGGTTTCTCTCGCCACATGCGCGCATGGTGATGCTCGAACGCGAGTCCTTCGCCGGGTTCCACACCACGGGGCGTTCGGCGGCGCATTTCAGCGAAAGCTATGGATCGCCGCAGGTACGCGCATTGAGCCGCGCGACGCGCCCCTTCCTCGAATCGCCGCCCGCCGGGTTCGCTGTCCATCCGATCCTGCAACGTCGTGGCGCGCTGGTGGTGGGCAATGCGGCGCAAGCGGAGCGTGTGCGCGAGGAGTACGAAGCCGTGCGTCGCCACACGCCGTCGCTGGTACTACTCGACCGCGAAGCCATAGCAACGCTCGTACCCGTTCTTCGTCCCGAAGCGGCCGAGATCGCCTTCTTCGAACCCGATTCCGCCGACATCGACGTCAATGAATTGCATCAGGGTTTCTTGCGCGGAGCGAAGGCACGCGGCGTCGCACTGCACCTCGACACCCGTGTCCACGCCTTGCGCCACGACGGTGCCTCATGGGTGGTCAACGAACGTTGGCGCGCTCCCGTGATCGTGAATGCGGCAGGCGCCTGGGCCGACGCCGTGGCCGAACTCGCCGGTGTGCGTGGCATCGGCCTCGAACCCCGCCGCCGATCGGCCTTCACGTTCGCGGCACCGGAGGGTGTCGAGACATCGGCGTGGCCTTTCGTCGTCGACATCGACGAAACCTTCTACTTCAAGCCCGATGCGGGCCTGTTGCTGGGCTCGGCGGCGAACGCCGATCCGACCCATCCGCACGACGTGCAACCCGAGGAATACGACATCGCCCTGGGCATCCACCGGATCGAGGAAGCCACCACGATGACGATCCGGCGGCCCGCCCGCACCTGGGCCGGCCTGCGCAGCTTCGTCGCCGACGGCGACCTCGTCGGCGGCTTCGCACCGGATGCGCCCGGGTTCTTCTGGCTCGCCGCGCAAGGCGGCTACGGCATCCAGACCAGCGCGGCCATGGCCGAAGCCTGCGCATCGATCATCCTCGGCAAACCGATGCCAGATCACCTCACCGAGGCAGGCATCACCACCGACATGCTCAGCCCCGGAAGGCTCCGCCGATAACCTGGAGAAAGCCCCGGTGGGAGCCGACCCTGTCGGCGATCCCGCGGCAGCGGGCCGGCTTGCCGCAAGCACCCATCGCCGCTGAAGCGGCTCCCACAGAACTACCGGAGAACCTGATGGGAGAAGCTGGTGGGAGCCCTGTGGGAGCCGACTTTGTCGGCGATCCCGCGGCAGCGGGCCGGGTTGCGGCAAGCACCCATCGCCGCTGAAGCGGCTCCCACAACGGCAACAGGGCTCAATTCCATCGGGCATAAAAAACCGCGGCCCGAAGGCCGCGGCTTTTCATCACATACCGAAGTGCGTGACGCTTACTTCTTCATCAAGCCCGCGAGGGTCTTGCCGAGGTCGGCCGGGGACTTGACCGTGGTCACGCCCGCCTTTTCGAGTGCGGCGAACTTCGCCGCCGCCGTGCCCTTGCCGCCGGAGATGATCGCACCGGCATGGCCCATGCGCTTGCCCGGAGGAGCCGAGGCACCCGCGATGAACGAGACGACCGGCTTCTTCACGTACTGGCCGATGAACTCGGCCGCGTCTTCCTCGGCGCTGCCGCCGATTTCGCCGACCATGATGATGCCTTCGGTCTGCGGGTCGTCCTGGAACAGCTTGAGGCAATCGATGAAGCTCAGGCCGTTGATCGGGTCGCCGCCGATGCCGATGCAGGTGGACTGGCCGAGGCCTTCGTTCGTGGTCTGGAACACCGCTTCATAGGTGAGCGTGCCCGAGCGCGAAACGATGCCGACCTTGCCCGGCTTGTGGATGTGGCCCGGCATGATGCCGATCTTGCACTCGCCCGGGGTGATGACGCCGGGGCAGTTCGGACCGACCAGGACGACGTCCGGATGGGACTTCAGCACGTTCTTCACGCGCATCATGTCGAGCACGGGGATGCCTTCCGTGATCGCGACGATGACCTTGATGCCACCGTCGATGGCTTCAAGGATCGAGTCGGCGGCGAACGGCGGCGGCACGAAGATCACCGAGGCGTCGGCACCGGTCTGGTCGACGGCGTCACGCACGGTGTTGAAGACCGGCAGGCCGATGTGTTCGGAACCGCCCTTGCCCGGGGTCACGCCACCGACGATCTTGGTGCCGTAGTCGATCGCCTGTTCGGCGTGGAAGGTGCCCTGCTGTCCGGTGAAACCCTGGACGAGGACCTTGGTGTTCTTGTTGATCAGGACGCTCATGTTGCTTTCGCTCCTCAGGCCGCGGCGGCCACGGCCTTTTGGGCCGCATCGTTGAGATCGTCGGCCGGCGTGATCGCCAGGCCCGAGTTGGCCAGCAGTTCGCGGCCCTTCTCGACATTCGTGCCTTGCAGGCGCACGACCACCGGAATTTTCAGGCCCACTTCCTTCACGGCCGCGATGATGCCTTCGGCGATCAGGTCGCAACGCACGATGCCGCCGAAGATGTTGACCAGGATGGCCTTCACCTTGTCGGACGAGAGGATGAGCTTGAACGCCTCGGTGACGCGCTCCTTGGTGGCACCGCCGCCGACGTCGAGGAAGTTGGCCGGCTCGCCGCCCGCCAGCTTGATCACGTCCATCGTGGCCATCGCCAGGCCGGCGCCGTTGACCATGCAGCCGATCGTGCCGTCCATCGTGACGTAGTTGAGGTTGTGCTGGACGGCGGCCGCTTCGGCGGCGTCTTCCTGCGTGAGGTCGCGCATGGCGGCGAGGTCCGGGTGACGGAACTCGGCGTTGTCGTCGGAGTTCACCTTGCCGTCGAGGGCGGCGAGGTTGCCGTCGGCGAGGATCGCCAGCGGGTTCAGTTCGACGAGGGCGAGGTCCTTCTCGTTGAAGAGCTTGTAGAGGCCCATCATGATCTTGACGAGCTGGCCCACCTGCTTCGGATTCAGGTCCATCTTGAACCCGAGATCGCGGCACTGGTACGGCTGCAGGCCTTCGACGAAGTCCACCACGATGGTGTGGATGTCTTCCGGCGTGTCGTGGGCGACCTGTTCGATGTCGACGCCGCCGTGCTTGGAGGCGATGAACGAGATCGACTTGGTGTCGCGATCGGTGAGGATCGACAGGTACAGTTCCTTCGCGATGTCGGTCGCGTCGGTGACCAGGACCAGGTTCACCGGCAGCGCGCGGCCGGCGGACTGGTAGGTTTCCATGTTCGTACCGAGCATGCCCTTGGCGGCGGCGCGGACGTCATCGAGGCTGCGGCAGAACTTCACGCCGCCGGCCTTGCCGCGGCCACCGGCATGGATCTGGGCCTTGACCATCCACTGGGTACCGCCAAGGTGCTTGGCGGCATCGACGGCGGCGTCGGGAGAGTTGGCGATCTTGCCCGGCGGCACGGCGATGCCGTACTTGGCGAACAGTTCTTTAGCCTGGTACTCGTGGAAATTCATTCGATACCTCGAGCGAACGGAGAAAACGTGTGAAAGCGTGCGGGCCGGGAGGCTCGCACGGGGAGGGGGGATGAATCGATTGCGCCGATTTCACGCAATACGGCCGCGTATTTTCCCGGAAGGCGCCCCGGATGGAAAGGGGCGATGCGGCATTCGCGTGCCCGCCACCCTATACTGACGGCTATCCACGGCCCCGGGGGCCCACGGCGGAGAAGTATCCAGGTGTCCACGCCCGCGTCGACCATCGCCGTCCGAGCCAGCGCGAACCAGACCACGGCGCGCCACGAACTCTTCTTTTTCAACTACTTCCGACTCGGCCAGGCCGCGGTCTACACCGCGTTGGCGTTCCGCCCCGAGCACATGAACTGGCCGGCCCTGCCGGAACCGGTGTTCGCCCGCCTGTTCGCCCTGGCCTACCTGCTGGCCGCCCTGGTGATGGTGGCCCGCACCCGGCAAACCCTCAACCGGCCGGTGCTGATCGTGTCGATCGGCCTCACCCTGGATATCGCCGCGGCCCTGCTGGCCCTGGTGCTGATGCACGACGTACGCATGGGCGTGGCCATGATGCTGGCCGTGAACATCGCCACCGGCGCCTTGCTGCTGCCGTTCCGCCTGTCGATGTTCTTCGCCGCGCTGGCCACCCTCGGCATGCTCGGACACTCGGTCTTCGACCTGGATTCGGCCGACGGCACCGATCGCGAGATGGTCGAATACGGCCTCTTCGGCGCCGCTTATTTCGCCTGCGCCTCGTTGTGCTACGTGCTGGGCCGAAATATCCGGGCTTCCGAGGCGCTGGCCGAGCAGCGCGGCATCGACCTGGCCAACCTGTCCCAGGTCAACGAACTGATCATCCGGCGCATGAAGACCGGCGTGTTGCTGGTGGACGAGAGCAACCGTATCCACCAGCTCAACGAATCGGCCTGGATGCTCATGGGCAATCCCTCCGCCGAGCAGCGCGACCTCGGCAGCCTCGCGCCCGAGCTGTCACGACGCCTGTACCACTGGCGCACTTCCGGCAAGCTCGACGAGAGCGCCACGATGCTCGCCGACGGCACGCCGGAAGTGGTGCCGCGCTTCTCGCGCCTGGCGCCGAACGACGACTCGCACGTGCTGATCTTCCTCGACGACACGTCCCTCGTGTCGCGGCGCGCCGAGGAACTCACCCTCAGTTCGCTGGGGCGGTTGTCCGCCTCGATCGCCCACGAGATCCGCAATCCGCTGGCCGCGATCCACTATTCGGCCCAGCTGCTGGCGGAATCCACGGACATGAACGATACCGACCTGCGCATGGTCGAGATCATCAACAACCATTGCTCCCGCCTCAACGAGATCATCGAGAACATCCTGCAACTCTCGCGGCGCGAGCGTTCGCGACCGGAAACCCTCGACCTGGGCAAGTGGGTGCACCACTTCGTCACCGAGTACCGCCAGGGCAACGACCTTGGCTCGGACATCCTGCGCGCGGTGTCCGGCAGCGAGCCGGTCGCCGCCGTGGCCGACCCCCAGCACCTGCAGCAGGTGATCTGGAACCTGGTGCAGAATGCGCTGCGCTATGGCCGCCTGCCCGGCGAGACGGCGCGGGTGATGCTGGTGGCCCGGCATTCCGAGGCCGGCATCCCCATCCTCGAGGTGATCGACCGCGGCCCGGGCATCCCGCCCAAGGTGGCCGCGCAGATCTTCGAGCCGTTCTTCACCACGCACGAATACGGGACGGGACTGGGCCTCTACCTCGCCCGGCAGATGGCCGAGGCCAACCAGGCGGCCCTGGAATACGTGCGAGTGGCCGGCGGTGGCAGTTGCTTCCGTATCAGCCTGACGCCGCCCGCACGCACGGCCGTCGCGGCTCCCGTGGCGGCACGCGCGTGAACGCCGCCCTTTGCGTATGCCGCCCGGGCGGTTACATTTGGACTATTCACCGAACCTGTCGGACCTAATGAGCAAGCAGACCGTACTGGTCATCGACGACGAACGGGACATCCGCGAGTTGCTGACCATCACACTCGGTCGAATGGAACTCGACGTCGACGCCGTGGGGAGCGTCAGCGAAGCGCGGAGCGCATTGGCAGCTCGGCGTTACGACCTGTGCTTCACCGACATGCGGCTGCCCGACGGCAGTGGCCAGGAGATCATCGAGCTGATCGCCGCCAACCACCCGGACATGCCGGTGGCGATGATCACGGCCTATGGCAATGTCGACGCGGCGGTCAACGCGCTCAAGGCGGGGGCCTTCGATTTCGTTTCCAAGCCGGTGGACATCCACCTGTTGCGCCGCCTCGTGCGTACGGCGCTTCGCTTGTCCGAGGAACGCAAGGCGGGTGGCGGCAGCAAGACCTCGCCCGGGGCCGATCGCCTGATCGGTGACTCCGCCGCGATGACCGAGGTGCGCGGCAAGATCGCCAAGCTCGCACGCAACCAGGCGCCGGTCTATATCGCCGGCGAGTCCGGCGTGGGCAAGGAACTGGTCGCCCGCCTGATCCACGAGTTGGGGCCGCGCGCGACCGGCGCCTTCGTGCCGGTGAACTGCGGCGCGATTCCGTCCGAGTTGATGGAAAGCGAATTCTTCGGCCATCGCAAGGGCAGCTTCACCGGCGCGCATGCCGACAAGGAAGGCCTGTTCCAGGCCGCCCAGGGCGGCACGCTGTTCCTGGACGAGGTGGCGGAGCTTCCCTTGCACATGCAGGTGAAGCTGCTGCGCGCCATCCAGGAAAAAGCGGTTCGCCCCATCGGCGGCCGCGACGAGATTCCGGTGGACGTCCGCATCCTCTCGGCCACTCACAAGAATCTCGCCGCTCTGGTCGAGCAAGGCCTGTTCCGGCAGGATCTCTTCTACCGTATCAACGTCATCGAACTGCGCGTTCCGCCGCTACGCGAACGTCGCGGCGACGTGCCGAAGCTGGCGGACTTCATCCTCCGCCAGCTGGCCACCGAAGCCGGTGGCGAACCCGGCCGCCTGCGCCCGGAAGCCCTCGCCGCGCTGGAGGCCTACCAATTCCCCGGCAATGTCCGCGAACTGGAAAACATCCTCGAACGCGCCATGGCGATGTGCGAAGGCGACACGATCGAAGCCGAAGACCTGATGCTGCCTCAACGCACCGTCACGCCGGCGCTGGCCGCCGTGACCGAAGCCGCCGCCCCGGCCTCCGCGGCACACGCCCTACGCAGCGCCGCGACCGACGGCTCGCTCGAGGATTACATCTCCAACATCGAGCGCGACACGATCATCAAGGCGCTGGAAGAGTCGCGGTATAACAAGACAGCGACGGCGAAGAAGCTGGGGATCACGTTCCGCGCGCTGCGGTACAAGCTGAAGAAGCTCGGCATCGACTGAGCACCGATTTGCCCGAGAGGGCGAGATCTGACAAGCGCGCCCGGACTTCGCCGGCGGCGCCACCGCCGCTCGATTCCCATACTGACTGATAGCCCATCGCCATCTCGGCGATGTCGGCACCCTCTCCTCATGGAAAAGGATTCAGTCATGCGCGCACTGCTCGGCGTCATCGCGACGCTTGCATCCCCCGTTGCCGCGGCCTACGTCATCGAACATTGCCCGCGACCGACGGCGATCGTGAATCATCATGGCGTCCACAAGGCAACGGCACGGGACTCGCGATACGAATGGGTAGGTATCGCACCCGCGGGAAACGACGGCGGCGTGCTTCGCTTCGAGGAAGCGGTCTTCTATCCCGGCAGTGAAACCGCAACCGACGGCGAGCTGGCCCGTTGCAGCTACAAACTGGAACGTGGCGCATTGGACATGGCCTACCTGGCTACTGCCGGAAGACCGAAGGTCCGCTTGCACGACCGCCATGCGTGGACGCGTGAGCTGGGTCCCTTCGGCGTCGTGTATCACAAGTGCACCGCAACGGATGGCATCGGGTGCACGTTCCGGGCAGTCGATGAATGATGCATTCACCCACCCTGAAAAATCGAGAAATCCTATGAAGACCTGTCATGCCACCCTGCGAGCAACCCTGCTCGCGATGGTCGCCATATCGTTCCCCGCGATCGCCGACGTAACGCAATCATGTGGATACTCGTGGCCGTCCATCCCGGGATCCGGCCCCGAGCCCCACATCTATTCCGTCTGGTCCGAAGCCGACGAACGCATCGAATTCCTGGGCGTACCGCTGCCTGCCGCGACCACCATCGATCACCGTGGTGAGATGAGCATCTTCGTCGACGTGCTGGATACATTCACGACGATTCCCGTGAAGGCCATGCTTGACGGACGCGAGATCGACGTACCGATGGCTGCCGAAGGCCGCTGCTCACCGGATGGCATCGCCGTGCTGGAATGCCCCAGCGGTGCGCGTCCCAATCTGCGACTCCGCCATTTCGTCCTGCCTACGCAGAACGGAGGTCAGTTCACGTATGTCGTTCGCGAGCGGGACGACCCGTCGAAAACGCACACCGCCACCATTCGCATCCGTTGAACGCGGATCCATGGAAACCGAGTGCCAGGCGGTGCGGGCGACGAATCCCGACATCATCTTCGGGCTTGCAGCTGGTTCTACAAGTGCTCACGGTCTCGTGGGCAGTGGGTCATCAATCTGTAGGAGATGAAGACAGTGCGTAGCCAAAGTCCATCCACCCTTCAAAGGATAGGCCGGCACACCAAGCGACCTCGGGAAACGGAAACACATAAGTATGCTGCGGAGCCTCTGTAAGCTCAGGCAGATAGTCGACAATGTCTTCAATATCCCCAGAGAAGGCCAGATCGACCGGACCGTCTCCAATCACGAACACTGTTCCCGCCAAATGCTCCTCAGCAATCAGGCGCTTCATGAACTCAACAAACAGTTCCGGATTATGAACGCCAGCATCACCCTCCCTTATCGCACCAGGCACAGAATCCCATTCCAACCTGTTGCGTGGGAAGGGAAACGCTTTTTCAAGCGCGATCAATAAATCATCGACATCTGCGGTGACCGCCATGCGGCCATCACGCAGTGGAGCATCTAGATTTTTCAATAACACATCATTGTATGAAGGTAGGGAATTCATCGATTCAACCTGTCAGTAATTGAGTCTACTGAACCGCCCGGCTTTGCCTGAGGTTCTCAATCTTGAAAGAATGGGGCCATAGCAAAGACAATAGCTTCGCCGATAACTTGTGCCGCAGGGTCGATGATCAACGGAAGTGATCAACACCTTGAGCCACCGTTGACAACAGACTTGCCATTTCTTCCGTCGGCCATGATGAGGATGGATGGTTCGAGCTATTGATTGAATGTCCCGAACTGCCGACAATCTCAAGTTGCCCCAACAGCTCAGATACCTCCAACCAATAGGACCAATGTCGTTGGTTGGAACCACCGGCTTTGCTTGCACTCATTGCCGTGATCCTTTCAGTGTTCCAGTGCATGCGGTGCGGCACTAGTGAGAACCTTCTGCCGTTGCCAATCGATCCTCTAGCGATCGCGTCTCGACTTCCATGCTTTGACGATTTCTTGCCTAAAGATCCACGCAAACGCAGTGTGTCCCGCAAGGCTGACAGCGATGTAGACCTTACAACCCGTAACGATGCCCGTTGACCAGGCATAAATGCTCGCCGGCATGAGTGCGACGAGTGAAAATATCAGCACAAGATATTTATAAGCGCTCATCAGCCAACTCTGTTGCGATCACCCTGCGCCATCTCAGCATCTAAAGATTGGCTTTTTTTATAGTCGATGAGGCATCGGAAGAAGGCTCCCCCGATTTTGTTCATGGCGCGGCGCAATCGCTTACCCCTGATCGAGAAAGGAGAGTCGGCAGGTGCGAAGGACAAACTCCCATCGTAGATGCACACCAAACCTATTTCCCTGCTCCTGTGCGCCGACGCGCAATTTAGTCAGCCGGAAGAGCCCCAACAGCCTCTGCCGCTATCATCGCCTTGAGAAGGGCGACGCCTTTTAATTCAAAGGTCCCACTCATATCCGCGCTCTTCACGGTCGTTTGTCCCCCGGCCCCAACGATGCTCTGTAGCCGCAGCTGATCAGACTTTCGCACCGGCCGGAATATAACAACTCCATCCACACAACGACTTTCGAAGACGGCCGACCATTCACCTACGACAACTATTCGTCGCCCCGCCTTCCTCGCCTCATCACAGGTTAATGAGGACATTTCCACCGCCACATCGAAAGAGGATGCCGTCTCCCTAGCATCTCTCAAGGCAAGCAACGATATTGACTTATCATCAATCGCAGAAAGTTTGTATCCATGCCCCGGCCAGGCGAGCCAGTATGAACGCGGATCATCATCCTTATGTTCTCTGATCTCATGTTCATACCGATCTAGAGCCTTTATCAGTTCGTCTGCATATGCTTGCTTCCGTGAAGATGCGTGTGGAACTTGCGAGACCGAACTTTCCGTCGATATGGCTCCAACACTTCCTGCCCCAGCCGCACATAGGAAGGCGCCAATGGCTGGCAACGGGATTTTCCTCCACATTATTTGCATTGCCGCCTCTTACATGCCTGGTCGGCGGCTACCTTCGCGTTATCAACTGCGCGCCAAGGAGCGGAAAAAGAAGAAGCGCCGTAAAGATGATGGAACGGCCAGAAAAGCGCCCACAAAAACGCGCGCTGCCGATGGCAGCGCCTTGCACGTCCAACGTCATTCCTTTGTCCCCTGTGCTCCGGCGCTAGCCGGCATATCCGGAATCTAGCGGCGCACGGGAACTCAAGTCAACATGACAAATTCCGATCCCCGTACCGCGACAGGACGGGATACTCCGGACGCATTCGGCCTCGGATGAATCGGAGGACCCTACCCTCGATCCAACGCCTCACGCACCTTCCGCAGCAACGCCCGCGACTGCACCGGCTTCTCGATCACATACAGATGATCGAGTTGGGGCAGTTCGTCGAGATTCGGTGGCGCGTCGGGGCGCGCCAGCAGCAACACCGCTCCGCCGTAGCCATGGTCGAGCAAGGCGGCCAGGGTGCGCACGCCGGTGAACAGGTTCATGTCGGCGTCCATCACCACGAGGTCCGGCACACCGTGCGCCTCGATCCACTGCAACGCCGCCGTACCGCTCTGGCTCGCGCCAGCCTGGTAACCGTAGGCGTCGAGCGTGTCGACCAGCAGCGATAGTTGCACCGCCTCCTCCACCACCACGAGCACGCGTTCGGCTTCGCCTTGCAGGCTCGCGTCCATGACCTGCGGCTCGATGTGGTCGCCATCCTCGCTGCGCAAGGGCAGGTAGAGATGGAATGCCGTGCCTTCGCCGGCCTGGCTGCGCACGCGCATGAGGCCACCGTGACTGGCGACGATACGCTTGCAGGACAACAGGCCCAGGCCCGTCCCCGCCTCCTTGGTGGTGAAGAACGGCTCGAACAGTCGCTGCAGGACGTCGGGCGACATGCCGTGCCCGCTGTCGATGACCGAAAGCCGCAAGTAGCGCCCCGGCGCCGCCTGCTCGCCATCGGCGAAGAAATCCTCGGGCAGGCTGACCAGGTCCGTCTCGATGCGCAGCACGCCTCCCTCGGGCATCGCCTGGATGGCGTTGAGGCAAAGATTGAGCAGGCACTGTTGCAGTTCGGTGTGGTTGCCTTCGAATGCCACGTCCGGATCGAACACGTCCACGTCCATCCGCACCGTACGCGGGATGCTTCCTTGCAGGAGCAGGTTCAGCGCCTCCAGCAGGGCACCGAGCTTCACCTGTTCCGCGCGCCGCGCGCCGCGCGCGAAGGAAAGCATCGAGGACACCATCTCCAGTCCGCGACGCCCGCAATCGCGGACCAGGGTGCCTAACCTCGCCAGGCGCGGATCGTCCGCGTAATCCTCGAGCGTGTCGCCGGCGAGCAAGAGCGGCTGCAAAAGGTTGCGCAGGTCGTGACTCAGGCCGCCTGCCAGCAAGGCCAGGCTCTCGAACCGCTGCGCACGAATGAGTTCCTGTTCCGCGCGAGCGCGGGCACGCTGCTCTTCCGCTTCGCGCAGTGCGCGACGAACCGCGCTGGCGAGACGTGCGGTGTTGTGCTTCAGGATGTAATCGGTGGCACCGTTGCGCAGTGCCTCGATCGCCGCTTCCTCGCCGAGGGTGGCGGAGATGAAGATGAAGGGTATATCGGAGCCACGCTCGCGCAGGATCTGCAACGCACGCTCACCGCTGAAGACCGGCATGCTGAGATCGGACAGCACGATGTCCGGACGAAACTCGTCGAGGGCGGCGATATAGGCCTGCTCGTCGTCCACCAGCCTCGCCTCGTACTCGATCCCGTCCTGGTCGAGTTCGGTCAGTACGAGTTCCGCGTCGAGGGAGCTGTCCTCGACCTGGAGAATCCTGACCTTTTGGCCTTGCCCGCCCATGTGCCGTCCCGTCCGTCGTCGCGTGTTATTCGCCGTCCGGGCGTTGGTTGAGCACCGCCCAGAAATGGCCCAGGGTCTGTACCGCCGTGAAGAACTGCTGCACGTCCACCGGCTTCAGCACATACGCATTGACGCCGAGATCCCAGCTGCGCGCAAGATCGCTTTCTTCACGGGACGAGGACAGGATCACCACCGGCAACCGCTTCCAGCGTTCTTCGGAACGCAGTTGCTTGAGCACCTCCAGGCCATCCATGCGTGGCATCTTGATGTCGAGCAGGATCACGGAAGGATCGCCTTCCGCACGATCGGCGAAGGCGCCACGACGATACAACCAGTCGAGGCAGTCGACACCGTCCTCCACATGGACGACGGGATTGGCGAGCTTGGCCTCGCGAAGGGCGTCGATGGCCATCTCGGCATCGGCCAGGGAATCTTCGACGAGGAGGATGGTTCGCAGGTCGCGCTTGTTCATGTGTCACCCGTTCTGGAGCCCGGCACATCGGATGCCGGGAGTGAAAAATGGAAAGTGGCGCCGCGGTCGATTTCACCTTCGGCCCAGGTGCGGCCGCCATGGCGGGAGATGATGCGCCTGACGTTGGCGAGGCCGATGCCGTTGCCGGGAAACTCGGAAGCGCGGTGCAAGCGCTGGAACACGCCGAACAGCTTGCCGGCGTATTTCATGTCGAAGCCGGCGCCGTTGTCGCGCACCGAGAACTGGTAGTCGCCCGCGGGCGTTCGATCCAGCCCCACCTCGATCTGCGCGAACTCGCGGTGCGACGTGTATTTCACCGCGTTGCCGAGCAGGTTCTGCCATACGGTGCGAAGCATGTTCTCGTCGCCGATCACGATGGGCATCGGCGTGATCTTCCAGTCGATGTGGCGATCCTGGGCATCGGTTTCCACCAAGGCCCGGGCTTCGTCCACCAGGGATTGCATGTCGACCGGTTGCAGGCGCAGCGCACCCCGGCCCAGGCGCGAGAATACCAGCAGGTCGTCGATCAACTGGGCCATGCGTCGCGAGGAACTGCTGATCACGTCGATGTAGTGCCGCACGTTATCGTCGGCCTTCTCGCCGAGTTGCGCCTCGAGCTTTCCCGCGAATCCCGAGATGTGTCGCAGCGGCGCGCGCAGGTCGTGCGACACCGAGTAACTGAAGGCTTCCAGTTCGCGGTTCACATCCGAGATCTGTTCCACCTTGCCCTCGAGCTGGCGGTTCAGTTCGTTGACCTTCTGCTCTACCAGCGCCCGGGCTGTAATATCGCTGACCGTCAACAGCAGGGCGGGATCGGCGCTGTCGGGCTGCTCGATGCGGCGGGCATTGATCACCACGAAACGGTCGATACCGTCGGCGGTGCGCTGGGTCAGTTCGTAATCCCATAGTTCGCGGTCGCGTGCGATCACGTCGGACAATCGCTGCAACAACGCGGTGTCGTCCCATGCGCCGTCACCGATGCGGTCGAGCGGCGCGAGCTGGTCGCTCTCGGCATCGAATCCGTAGAGCTCGGCGAAGGCCGTGTTCACCAGCAACGTGCGCAGATGACGATCGAGCATCGCGATCGGCTCACGCACGGCCTGCACGATGAGCTGCGACCGCTTCACCGCGTCGGCCACGCGGGATTCCGCGGCAAGGCGGATGGCGATCTGCCGCTCCGAAACCACCACCACGATGCCGAGCAGGGCGAGCTGCGCCAGCGCGGCGACCAGCAGCACCACCCGGTTGTTCGACGCCAGCTTGGCGGCGGCGGCACGACGATCGGCAAGCAGCCTCGATTCGTCGGCGAGCACATCGTCGATCGGGCCGCTGACCGGGAACAGCTTGCGGGCATCCTCCATCGAGGCGAAGGCGCCGGCGCGATCGCCGGCTGCCAGGCGCTGCAAGGCCTGGTCGGTGAGGGCCATGCGTCCGCTGGCGATCGATTCGAGGGCGCCCAGCCGGGTCAGTTGTTTCGCGTTGTCGCGGGTCATCTCGCGCAAGCCGGCGATGATCCCCGGCACGAGTTTGCGCGGCGCCATGGTCCGTTCGTCGAGGACGACGCTATCGGGCGCTCCGGCGATGCGCGCGTACATCGCGGCCTCGCTGCTGCGCAGGATGCCGTCGAGCTGGTACACGCTGGCCTTGATTTCCGCCGTATGGGTGACCCAGTCACGCGAGTCCAGGGCGTCCTCCGAACTCGAGCGCGTGACGATGTACGGCAGCGCCACGATCACGAGTACCGCTGCCAGCAGCCCGACCAGGCGCCAGCGCAGTCCGATGCGTTCGATCATGCCTTCCTCATCCCCACGACGATTCCTGCCCGGAAAGGACATTCATTGTAGACGCCGGATGCGTCGCTTCGGTGGATTGCCATCGCCTGCCCTCAAGACGCGCGACGGGTGCGCCCACATACCCCCCCGCGGGCCAGGGAAGAGCGGCGCCCCC
>NZ_JBPGXU010000029.1:0-39442 GCF_056755675.1 Luteibacter sp. KNZ12-1A
AGCGAGCCGAGCGCCGCTCTCCGCGGCCGCGCTGGCGACGACATCGTCGGGTCGGGTGTTCGTTAAGCGCCATCACCGGAGCGTGCGCGACGCGCATGCGTTGGCCGAGGAGCACCGGTTCGCCGATTTCCTGCGGGCGCACGGCATCCCGGTGCCGCGCATTCTCCGGGATGGATCGGGTGCGTCCGTGTTCATCGTGGATGACTGGGTCTTCGAGCTGCATGAGCCCGCACGCGGCGTGGATGCCTACCGCGACGCGTTCTCGTGGTCGCCGATCGGCGGGGTGCGGCATGCGCATGCCGCTGGCGCCATGCTCGCACGCTTGCACGATGCCGCGGAGGGCTTCCATTCGCCGCAGCGCGCCACGCATGTCCTTATCGCGCGCGCGGAGATACTCGCCTCGCCGGACCCGCTCGCGACGATCGCATCGCAGCTGCCCGCGCGGCCCGCCTTGGCCGCGTACCTCGGCGAGCGCGACTGGCGGGGCGAGATCGCCGCGGCGATCGCTCCCTGGCACGCCCAGGTGGCAAGCGCCTTGGCGGCGCAGTCGCCTCTGTGGACCCATGGCGACTGGCATGTTTCCAACCTCTGCTGGAGCGGGTTGGACGACGAAGCGGGCATCACGGACGTGCTGGATTTCGGACTGTCGGCGGTTACGTTCGCCTTGTTCGACCTCGCCACCGCCATCGAGCGCAACGCGATCGCCTGGCTCGACATCGAGCGGGGAGATATCGCCCGTCACGACCTCGCGCTGGCCATCGTCGAGGGATACCGTTCCGTCAGGCCCCTGGACGTGGTCCAGCTCCACATCCTGGCGAACCTCCTGCCCATCGTCCACCTGGATTTCGCCCTGTCCGAGGTGGAGTACTTCGAAGGGATCACCCGCCGCCGCGACCACGCCGACGTGGCTTACCACACCTTCCTGCGTGGCCACGCCGCCTGGTTCGCCGGTGTGCACGGGCAGGCCCTGCTCGCGGCTATTCGCGGCATCGCCTGACGTTTCGTGGTTCAATAGGCGTTCTAGAAGCGGGGGTGCCCGGCGAATGCCGGGCTGAGAGAGTCCCTTGGAACCTGACCCGGTTAATACCGGCGTAGGGAGCTTGCAGAGCCATGGAATCCCCACGGGGTGACATGGCTCGCCGTCGCTTCGTCCGTGAACCCCGAAGACGACGATGACCCTCACCCGTACCCCGCTCGCCCTGGCCCTGCTTTCCCTTGTCACCGTGGCACACGCCGCGGACGATGCCGCGTCGCAACCGCAGCAGGCGCGCACGCTGCCCGCCGTGGACGTCCACGCGACCACCGCCAGCGGATACCGCGCCGCCGATTCCCAACTCGATACCTTCGGCAGCTTCGGCAGCGCGCCGCTGCACGATACGCCCGCGGCGATCACCGTCATCACCCGGGCGCAGATCGACGACCGCCAGCCGCGTTCGCTGAGCGAGCTGGTACGCGGCGATGCCGCGATCAACGACAATTACGCGCCGGCGGGCTACTACCAGGATGTCTCCATCCGCGGCTTCCCGCTGGATCTCGCCACCGGTTTCCGCTTCAACGGCATGATCATGTCCGCGGAACAGCTGCTGGCGCTCGAAGGCAAGGACCGCGTCGAGGTGTTGAAGGGCCTGGGCGGACTCGAGGCCGGCGTGGTCGAGCCGGGCGGCCTGGTCAACTACGTGAGCAAGCGCCCGGCGGACGTCCATACGGTAACCGTCGGTACCGATTCGCACGGGTCCAACTACGAGGCGCTGGACCTCGGTACGTGGTTCTCGCCATCGTTCGGCGTGCGCGTGAACGCGGCGAACGAGAAGACGCACTCCTACATCGAGCACGCCGATGGGCGGCGCAGCTTCATCTCGATCGCCGCCGACTGGAAGATCACGGACAAGGCCACGGTGCTGCTGGATACCGATTACCAGACCAGCGGACAGCGTTCCGCTTCCGGTTATCAGTTGCTGGGCGGCACGGTTATTCCCGCGCATCCCAGCCGTACCGAACTGCTCGGCTACCAGTCGTGGCAGCGCCCGGTGGGCATCCATTCGAGCAACACCTCGTTGCGTTTCAACTATCGCTTCGACGACAACTGGAACGCGCAGGTTTCGGCGGGCCATAGCCATACCGTGATCGACGACAACGTCGCCTTCGCCTATGGTTGCTTCTACGCCGCGTCCTGCGCTTCGGGCGCCACCCCGGGGTACTTCTTCGCCCCCAACGGCGATTACGACGTCTACGACTACCGCAGCCCGGACGACACGCGGCAGAACGACGAGTTGCGTGGCGTGCTCACCGGCACGTTCGCGACCGGTGCGCTCGATCATGAAGTCAACCTCGGCGCCTCGGCATTTCGCCGCACGGTCGACCAGCGCCCCTATGTCTACGACTACGTGGGCACCGCCAACATCGACGACCGGATCGTGCCCGCGTTCGACCCGTCGCCGAACCAGCCCGGTCCTTCCGCGCGGCGCCTGACCAGCTGGCAACGCACGTTGTTCGCGATCGATCGGATCCATCTCGACGAGGCATGGCAGGTGCTCGCGGGTGCGCGCTTCGTCCGCCTGAACGAGCGGGCGTACGACGACACCGGGGCGCTCGAGCGCACGACGCGGATGACCAAGACGTTGCCGCAGGCGGCGGTCCTCTGGCAACCGACCGCTCCACTCACGACCTACGTCAGTTACGGCGAAGGCCTGTCGCTCGGCCGCGAGGCGCCCTATTGGACGTCGAATGGCGGCACGACCCTCGCGCCGTTGCATTCGCGCCAGGTCGAGGCCGGCGTGAAGTACGCGGTCGACGATGCGCTCGACCTGCAGGCGGCCATCTACCGCATTCGCCAGTCGTACCAGTTCGCGCGTCCCGACGATACGGCGGAAGGCTTTACCTTCGTGCAGCAGGGCCAGGAAGTGCACACGGGCCTGGAACTCAACGCGGCCGGCCGCATCACCGACAACCTGCGCCTGACCGCCAGCGCGAACATCATCCGTGCCCGCGCCGAGCATACGGGCACGCCTGCCTACGAGGATCACCAGGTGGTGAACGTGCCACGCTGGCGCACGGCGGTCTATGCCGACTACAGCCTGCCGTTCGCGCCGGGACTCGCGATCCTCGGCGGCTGGCGCTACGCGGGCACCAACGTCGCCACGCCGGATGGCGCGACTCGCGTACCCGCTTACCACGTGTTCGACGCGGGACTCCGCTTCATCACGAGCATCCATGGCCACGCGACGACGCTGCGGCTCAACGTCGACAACGTGTTCAACCACTTCTACTGGCGCGACACCGGCACGTCGGGGGGCGACAGCTATCTCTTCCCCGGCATGCCGCGGCTGGCCCGCCTGTCGATGACCTATGAACTTTGAGCTGTCCCTCTTCGAACTGTTCGCCGCGCTGGTCAGCGCGGCGGGCGTGTGGCTGACCGCGCGGCGCAGTCCCTGGTGCTGGCCGGTGGGACTGGTATCGGTGATCGCGTACGCATGGATCTTCGTCGACGCGAAACTCTATTCCGACACCATCCTGCAAGCGATCTTCGCCGTGCTGATCCTCTATGGCTGGCATCGCTGGGTGCGCAACCTCGACGGCAGCGGCCATGTTCGCGTGGCCGCGCTGGAGACCCGCAGCGCGATGGTGCACCTGGCCGTCGGTGCGGCGGCGGCATTGGCGCTGGGTTATGCGATGCATCGCTATACCGACGCCTCGCTGCCCTGGCTCGACGCCGCGTTGACCGCGTTCAGCCTCGTCGCCCAATGGTGGCAGGCGCGGCGCCACGCGGCGGCATGGTGGTTGTGGATCGCCGTGGACGTGATCTATGTGGGCGAGTACGCCTATAAATCCCTGCCCATCACGGCCGTGCTCTACGCAGGGTTCGTCGTCCTCGCCGCCGTCGGTTTGCGGGCGTGGCGCCACGGTGCCGCGGCCCCGCAGGGCGCATGAGCCGCGGCCGGCTCCGCTAAAGCACGCCAGCCTGCCGCACCAGTACATCCAGGAACGCCTGCACGATAATGCTGGGCGCTTCATCGCCGCGTGCGCGGTAACCGACGACGATCTCCCAGCACGGCTCCTCGTCCTCGACGATGTCGGCGCAGGCGACAGGCCGCGCATGGCGGTCGTCGCGACGATTCTTCGCGATCGATTCGGGTACCAACGCGATGCCAAGGCCCTGGGCGGCGAGTTCGAGCAGCATGCCCATGTCGTTCACCTCGAAACCGATGCGCCGGTCGAGGCCGGCCTTGGCGAACGAGGCGTCGATCAACTGGCGCATGCCCCAATCGGCACGCAGGTCGACATGGCTCTCGCGCGCGAGGTCGGCGAGGGTGACATCGTGCGCACCCGCGAGACGATGCTTCGGCGGGCAAACCGCCACGAGGCCTTCGCAGACCAGGAGCTTCGTGGTCACCTCGGCCACCGGCGCGGCGGGTGGCTGGGTGAAGGCGATATCCAGGCGACCTTCGCGAACCTCGTCGAGCAGGTCCGCCGAGCCGTCGAAGCGCAGTTCGACGTCGATGCCGCCGAAGGCGTCGCGAAAGCGGCCGAGCGTCATCGGCAGATCGATGAACGGAGCGAGGCTCTGGATGGCGCCGATGCGCAGGCGGCCCCGTGCAAGGCCGTGCACCTGGGTCACCGCCAGCCGCGCGGCACGCGCGGCATCGAGCACCCGATGCGCTTCCTCGAGCAGCACGCCGCCTGCGGCGGTCAGGGCGACGCTGCGCGTGGTTCGAACGAACAGCGGCCCGCCCAATTCGTCCTCCAGGGCGCGGATGGTTTGCGACAAACCGGACTGAACGACGTTGAGGCGCTGGGCCGCGCGCGTGAAGTGGCGCTCTTCAGCCACCGCCACGAAGTACTCCAGTTGCTTGAGGTCCATGCGATTAAGTTTATACGGTGCTTAATTCAATCAGAATTTTCCATTTTACAGATGAATGAGCCCGAGGCTACCGTGGACCGATTCCCTCCCCACAGGACTCCCCATGAAGTATCGACTGCTCGGCCGCTCCGGCCTCAAGGTTTCCACCATCACGATGGGCACGATGACGTTCGGCGGACAGGGCAAGTTCGCCTCGGTCGGCAACACCGGCGTCGAGGAGGCTCGTCGGCTGATCGACCTGTGCATCGATGCCGGCGTCAACCTGATCGACACGGCCGATGTGTACTCCGACGGCCGCTCCGAGGAAATCATCGGCGAGGTGCTCGGGGGCAAGCGCCCGAAGGACGTTCTGATCGCGACCAAGGCGCGTTTCCCCATGGGGGACGGCCCCAACAACGCGGGCCTTTCACGCTATCACCTGATTCGCGAGGCGGAGGCCAGCCTGAAGCGTCTGCGCACCGACGTGATCGATTTGTACCAGGTACACCAGTGGGACGGGCTGACGCCACTGGAGGAAACGCTTGAGGCGCTCGATACGCTCGTCCGCCAGGGCAAGGTGCGCTACCTGGGCTGCTCGAACTATTCCGCGTGGCACCTGATGAAGGCGCTGGGTGTCAGTGAGCGCGAGCATCGACAGCGTTTCGTCAGCCAGCAGATCCATTACACGCTCGAGGCGCGCGAGGCCGAGTACGAACTGTTGCCGATCTCGATCGACCAGGGCCTGGGCGTGCTCGTGTGGAGCCCACTTGCCGGTGGCCTGCTCTCCGGCAAGCATCGCCGCGATGCGAAGGCACCGGAAGGCACGCGCCAGCTGGCCGGCTGGACCGAGCCACCGATCCGCGACGAAAAGCGCCTGTGGCGCATCGTCGACGTGCTGGTATCCATCGCGGAGGCGCGTGGTGTATCCGGGGCACAGGTCGCGCTCGCCTGGTTGCTGGAGCGGCCGGCGGTGACCTCCCTGGTGATCGGGGGGCGCACCGAGGCGCAGTTCAAGGACAATCTCGCCGCCGCCGATCTCACGCTCACCGTCGAGGAACGCCGGCGCCTGGACGAGACGAGCACTCCGCCCGTGCTGTATCCCTACTGGCACCAGTTGATGACGGCGTCGGATCGACTGGGCCCCGCCGACATGCCCTTGCTCGCGCCGCACCTGTCGAAGTGACGGGGCATCCGTCCGGTCGCGGTGACGGAACGTGTACGGCAAATTGGTCGAAATTTTCAGAAAACTTCCATGTGCCGGGCAGGCGAACTACCCCATGATGCATGGGTCGCCGCAGGCCGGAACGGCTGGCTCAAGGACTTGAGCCCTGTACTGGCCGGTGAACGGCAACGGCCGGGGCGTGGGACGCGCCCCGGCCGTTCTTCCTGCTATGGCTTCGCGGAGGCGCCCCAATCGTCGGGACCGAAGGCCAGGTGCAGCACCGCCTTCGTGTCGTCCTGCAAGGGCGGGTTGTAATCCAGCGTCGTGCAACCGGTGGCGAGCTGTCGCTTGGCCGCCAGGGCCATGGCTTTCGCCATCTGGCTGGCATGCGCCGGCGTTCCCTTGCGATCCTCCCTGATCGCCACGCGGTAGCCATCCGCGCTGACGCCATCCTGGAAATCGGGCGGGGGCGACTGCCCGGGGGCCAGGGGAACCACATCCATTCGCTTTCCGCAGGTGCCCACGCTGACGATGTCCACGCTGCCCAGCAGGCTGCCGATGAATCGATCCGCGCTGTCCACCAGGGAGTCCACGGCGTCCACCGTCGTGGTGAGGCGGACCTTCACGAAGTACATCTTCCGATAGAAGAGGTAGGTGCGTGAGGTGAGCATGTCCTGCTGCGCATCGAACACGATCGGCAGGAAACGGCCTTCCAGCTTCTTGCTGCCCGGCAGGCGCGCCGTATACGCGGACTCGTCCCCCCACCACACGTTCCGATAGATCTGCTGGCGCTCGGCAAAGGCCACCGACTCGCGAAAGTCCTCGGCGGCGCGGCGCAGCATCGTGGCGTCATCACCTTCACCCGCCGGGTAGATGAATACGTCGGCGATGATCCAGTCGGCCTTGTCGATGTGATAGCGCAATGAAACGCCGGCGGCGATATCTCCCTCGTCCGCATAGTTCTTCACGGCCGCGAGGGTCGCACCGGCCAATCGCTTGGGCGCGATGATCCAGGTGTCGTCGATGACACCACGGTGGCTCCGTGCATCGGGCACCGCGAACGGCGGGTTGCCCGGCACCTCCTGCGCACCGCTACCCATGCTGGCCACCAGGCCGATCACTACGGGAATCACCTTCCACCGCGACATCGTCACAACAACCCCTGGATAATCGAACGCGAACCCCGTGCGCGCACTATAGCCATCCGTTCGCCTCAACGGGAGCGGTTCACGACGCGAAGTCGTCGACGTAGAAAAGCGAGGGTCAAGGCTTCCAATTTTCGAGGAAAACGCAGCGTCGCTTCGGGAACGCGGCGGTGCAGTTCGCCTTCCAGCCAGCCGGAGAAAACCTCGGGATGAATATACGAGGCGCGGCAGACCGCCGGTGTGTTACCTAGTACGGTCGCGACCTGCTTGACCGCGCTTGCGAGGATCGCCTTCAACGCACGATCCCCGCCATAGACGGGAAGCGTGGTCGCGCCGAGCACGGCGACGGCTTGCACGGTACCGCCCCAGGTGCGGAAGTCTTTCGCGGTGAATTCACCACCCATGACCTCGCGCAGGTAGTCGTTCACCATGCCTGAATCCACCGGCTGGCAGTTGCCCTCGTCGTCCACGTACTGGAACAGGCGCTGCCCGGGCAGTTCCTGTACGCGCCGCACGACCTTCACCAGGCGGCGGTCGTCGAGGTCGACGTCACGCCATAGCCCGCTCTTGCCACGGAAATGGAAGGTGATGCGGCCCCGGCGCACGGCGACATGGCGCGAGCGCAGCGTGGTCAATCCGTACGAGTTGTTCTGCTTCGCGTAGCTGTCGTTGCCCACGCGGATCATCGTTTCCTCAAGCAGGCTCACGACAAGGGCGAGCACCTTGTCGCGCGGCAGGCCGGGCAGGGCGAGGTCCTTGCGCAGACGCCGGCGCAACTTCGGCAACGCCTCGCCGAACTCCAGGATCCGCTCGAACTTTCCACGGTCCCGCGTGCTGCGCCATCGCGGGTGGTAGCGATACTGCTTGCGGCCGCGTGCGTCGCGCCCGGTGGCTTGCAGGTGGCCGCGTTCGTTCGTGCAGATCCACACATTCGTATAGGCGGGCGGGATGGCGAGCGAGCGGATGCGCTGGAGTACGGATGGTTCGGTGACCGGCTTGCCTTCGGCGTCCAGGTATCGAAACGAGCGGCCCCGCTTGCACCGGGTGATGCCCGGATCGGCATCGCACACATAAACGAGGCCCGCCGCTTTCGCGTGGGCCCGTTCGACATCTGCCACCACAAGGGCGTCGGCCGGAGGTTTTCTGGACATGGCCGGCACTATGGTCCGGCAGCCGATCAAGGCCGGGTGAACGTACCGTCAGCCGACGCGGCAGAACACTGCCTTGAGGTAGCGGTTCTCCGGTACGTTGCTCGCCACGGGATGGTCCGGACCGGCGCCGGCGATGTGCAGCACCTGGATATCGCGGCCAGCGTTCAGCGCCACGCGACGGATCATCTCCAGGAAATCGTCCTCGCCGACCAGGCCCGTGCAGGAGCAGGTGAGCAATACGCCGCCCGGTGCCAGTACATCCAGCGCGGTGCGATTCATGGCGAAGTATTTCTTCAACGCGTTCACGACCTGGTTGCGGTCGCGGGTGAGCTTGGGCGGATCGAGGACGATGGCATCCCAGGTGTCGCCACGGGCGATCGCCGCGCGCAGCCATTCGAAGACGTCGCCCTGCTCGAAGCGTGCCTCGACGCCATTCATGCGTGCGTTCTCGCGAGCCACCTCGAGGATGGCTGCATCGGCGTCCACGCCCGTCGCTTCCAGGGCACCGGCCTTCATCGCATGCACCGCGAAGCCACCGGCGTTGCAGCACAGGTCGAGCACGCGGCGGCCACGGGCGAGCCCGGCGAAGCGGCGACGGTTGTCGCGCTGGTCGGCGAAAAAGCCCGTCTTGTGACCCAGGCCAGGAGCGGCGTGGAAGGCCAGCCCGTGCTCGTGCACGTCCACCGCGGACGGCGCGTCGTTCGAGCGCACGTCGAAGGACTCCTGGCGTTGCACGTGCTGCTCGGCGAACCAGTGCAGCGACGATCCGGGGAAGTGGCGCAGCAACTCGGCGTGGATCGTTTCGCGGAAGCGCCACATGCCGGCGGCGAAATACTCGACCACGAGGTGACCGGCGTAACGGTCCACCACCAGGCCGGACAGTCCGTCGCCCTCGCTGTGCACGACGCGCCATGCGTCGCTCACCTCGTCCAGCCGGAGCAGTTCGCGGCGAAGTTCCACGGCACGGGCGATACGGGCCGCGACCCAACCCTCGTCGATGGCCTGGGCCGGGTCCGTGGTCAGGAGGCGCAGGGCCACGCGGGCATGGCCGTTCCAGAAGCCGCGTCCGACGAAGCGTCCCTTGGCGTCCAGCACATCCACCACGGTACCCGGCGGCAGGCGCTCCCCGGGCTTGGCGATCTGTGCCGACCAGACCCAGGGATGGCCGGGTACGCGGTCGGATTTGAGGTGGATGGTGGGGACGGCTGGATTGTTCATCGGTGAATGATACCGGGGCTCAGCGACCGAAGCGCAGGACGAGCCAGGAAACCAGGGCGAGCAGGTTGATCCCGATGTGCGCGGCCGAGGGCCCGGCGATGGCCAGCAGCCATCCATGTTCGGCGATGGCCCAGTCGAAACCGAGGCGCGGGGAACGCTGCAGCGTCATCGACAGGTTGGCGAAGGCGCCGCTGGAGAGCGCATAGCTGAAGAAGGGCGTGGCCAGCAGGGGCGCCTGGAGGAACTGCGCCCAGATCGACATGGATGTGCCGCGTCCATCGTTGCTCGCCAGGAGCACGCCGGCGACGAGGATGAAACCGAACAGCAACACGCCGAGTACGGCCACGATCGCGTCCATCCCGACGACCCGCGCGCCCAGCAGCCGGTCGAACTGGTGGACGAGGCCGAAGAGTCCGCCGGCGATCTCGAACACCGCGATGATACGAATGAAGAAGGAATGCATTGAGGCTCCTGATAGTGTCAAAGGTCGTCGGCGATCTCGTGCAGGTCGGCGATGTGCTGTTCCCACCAGCGCGCCTCGGCCGCGAAGGGAAAGGCCGCCGGGAACGCCGGATCGTGCCAGCGCTCCGCTATCCAGCCGGCGTAATGCACCTGCCGCATCGCCCGTAGCACGGGCACCAGGGCAAGCTCCGTCGGATCGAAGTCGCGGAATTGCCCATAGCCCTCGAGCAGCGCGTCCATCATCGCCTCGTCGCCGGCGAGCATCCACAGGTCTTGCACGGCCGGGCCCATGCGCGCGTCGTCGAGGTCCACGAAGTGCGGGCCGGCGTCGGTCCACAGCACGTTGCCCGGATGGCAGTCGCCATGCAGGCGGATGGAACGCAATGGGCCGATGGCGTCGATGCGGCCAGCCACGGCCTCGTCGACGCGCCTGGCCGCATGGCGATAAGCGTCGAAGAGGTGCGCGGGCAGCAGGTCCGAGCCCAGCGCCGCCCGCACCGGCGCCTCGATCATGGTCGGGCGATCGAGCGTGGCGCGCGCATGGAAACGTTCGCGGGCGCCGACGGCGTGCATCCTCCCCAGCAACCGGCCCAGCCATTCCAGTTGATCGGACGATTCCAGAGAAGGCGCGCGGCCGCCACGCCGCGGGTACAACGCGTAGCGATACCCTTCGTGCCGGAGCAGGCTACGCCCGTTGAAGACGAGCGGCGCCACGACGGGCAATTCCGCCGCGGCGAGCTCCAACGCGAAGGCGTGTTCCTCTTCGATCGCCGCGTCGGTCCAGCGGCCCGGCCGGTAGAACTTGGCGACGACGAAGCCACCGTCTTCGAGGCCGACCTGGAACACGCGGTTCTCGTAGCTGTTCAGCGTGAGCAGGCGGCCGTCGCTCCACGAACCCGCCGCGTCCACCGCGGCGAGCACGACATCCGGCGACAGCGCGGCATACGGAGCGGCATCGCTCACGTGCGCAGGTTTCCCGGGGCGCCACCCGGCGAGGGAATCACCGCCATGGTGAGCCGTGAGAGACAGACCAGCTTGCCGCTCTCTTCTTCGATGCGGATTTCCCACACCTGGGTGGTGCGCCCCAGGTGAACGGCCTTGGCGGTGCCGGTGACGATACCGCCACGCACGCCGCGGATATGGTTCGCGTTGATATCCAGGCCTACCGCCAGCTCCTTTTCCACGTCGAGCGTGAGCAGGGCGGCCGAGCTTCCGAGCGTCTCGGCCAGCACGACCGATGCACCGCCATGGAGAAGCCCGAACGGCTGCTGCGTACGATGGTCCACGGGCATGCTGCCGCGCAGCCAGTCGTCGCCGAAGGCGGTGAAATGGATGCCGAGGGTTTCCATCATCGTGCCGCGGCTCCAGCCGTTGATCCGGGCGAGGTCGATGGGTTGCTTCCAGATGGCCATGTTCCGCGTGATCCTGTGGGGCAAGCCGCCATTGTCCTACAATGCGCAGGTGCCCACCGTAACCCTGACATCGTCCGGCAAGCGATTCGAAGCCGCCGCGGACGAGACCGTCCTCGAAGCCGCCCAGCGCGCGGGAATCGCCCTCCCGTATTCGTGCCGCAGCGGTGTCTGCGGCAGTTGCAAGGCCACCCTGGTGGAGGGCGAGTGCAGCTACCCGCGCAATCCGCCGATGGCCTTGTCGGCGTCGGCACGCCAGCACCGGGCCATCCTGTTGTGCCAGGCGGTGCCCTGCGGCGACATCGCCATCCAGGCGCGCGAGATCGCCTCGGTGGAAGACATTCCGCATCGCCGCCTGGAAGTAGTGGTGGTGGAGCGCCGGGCCCTGGCGCCCGACGTCGTGGGCGTGTGGCTGCAGCCCGCGGACAACGAGCGGCTCAACTGGCTGCCGGGCCAGTACCTCGACGTGATCCTCCAGGATGGCAAGCACCGTCCGTTCTCGATCGCCAGCGGCCCGCGCGCGGACGGCAGGATCGAACTGCACGTGCGCCATGTGCCGGGCGGCGGATTCACCTCATGGGTGTACGAATCGCTGCGCGTGGGCGACCGCCTGACCATCGAGGCGCCGCTGGGCACCTTCGTGCCCCGTGAGGATTCCGAACGGCCGATGCTTCTCGTGGCCGGCGGCACGGGCTTCGCGCCGGTGAAGGCGATCGTCGAGCACTTCATCGCGCTGGGTACGCGGCGGCCGATGTTCGTCTACTGGGGCGCGCGCACCGTGGCCGACCTCTACCTCATCGATCTCGCCCGGCGCTGGACCGAGGAGTTGCCCACGATCACGTTCATTCCGGTACTTTCGGACCCGGTGGCGGCGCGGATGAGCGGCCTGCGCGAAGGCCTGATCCATGAGGCGGTGCTGGAGGATCATCCCGATCTCCGCGACTTCGATCTGTACATGAGCGGCCCGCCGCCGATGATCGCGGCAGGGCGGCAGTTGTTCGTCGAGGCGAACCTGCCGGAGGATCGGCTCTATTTCGATTCGTTCGACGTGGCGCCCGACGTGCTGGATGCGATCTTGCGCGGCAGGGCCGGCATCCACGGGCTGTGATTATTTCTTGCCCTTCACCACGGGCAGCTGCGCGGTCTGCCAGGCATAGGTGCCGCCGTCGAGCACGAACACCTTGGTGAAACCGGCCTTGATCAGGCGGTTGGCGGCCTTGCCCACGCCGCGGCCGTCCTTGTCGACCAGCACCACCGGCAACTCCTTCGCCTTGGAGAGGTCCTTCTGGGTTTCCGGGTCGAACTGGCTCATCGCCAAGTTCTTCGCGCCGGGGATGTGCGCCTTCTCGTAATCGGCGCTGGCCGAGAGATCGACGATCAACGGCGTGTCGCGGTTGATCAGCTGGGTGAGGCCGGCCGGTGTCAGGCTCTTCCACTTGCGGAACAGACGACCGACTTCGCCCGCGACCAGGGCGACCAGGATCACCACGAAAAGCGCCACCAGCGCGGTGTGGTTGCTCACGAAGGCGGGCAACTTCTGCAGTACGTCGTTCATCGTGTCTTTTCGCGTCCCAGGGGGATAAACGGCCGATTATATCGGCTTAGCGTGGCGAGAAGTCCGGCAGGCCGGTCATCAGCCGCCACTTGTTCTTTTCGCGGTCGTAATGCCAGCGCTGGCGGTCGACGATGCTGCGCTCGGCCTGGGTGTTGATGTTCACCGCGCTGATCTGGACGACCTGGACGACATCGTCGTCGCCATCGGGCCGCGGGCCAGCGCCCTCGTCGTAGCCGGTGATCCGCAACTGCTGGAGGCGCCCCTGCTCGACGGAACTGATGGGATGTTCCTCGGCGTAGTCCTTGTCGATGAAGGTCTGCGCCTGGGTGAAGTCGCCCCAGCGGATCGCCGACGCGTAACCCATGAGGGTCCGGTTGAGGGCCTCGCTGCGCTTGTCGGCGGCGCAGCCCGCGAGGGCCATGAGGGTAAGGGCGAGGGCGGACAGGGCGAACGGGCGCATGGTGGCTTCCTTCGGGGCGTCGGGCGGCATTATGCCCGCCGTTTGGCCACGAAACGCGCATCCAGGCTGGCCAGGGGCTTGCCGTCGGCGCCCGGTACCACGCAGGTGAAGTCCGCCCGGGCGCGGCCACGGGCATCGAGGGTGGCGAAGAAGGGTTCCCAACGGGCTCCCGGGGCCAGGCTGGCCTCCGCACGGAGGTCGTCCCACACCGGGGCGAGATAGCGCACCGTGGAGTCGGCCACGAAGACGTCGCAGTCGTCGCCGCGCTGGCGCAGGCAGGCCTCGACCAGGGCCCAGCAGGCGATCGTCATCAAGCTGGCCAGGCTGCCGCCGAACGCGCATCCCTTGTCGTTGATATTGGGTTTCAGCGGCGCGGTCATGGTCAGGCGTTCGCCGTCGAAGGCGGCGATACGCAGTTCCATGGCGCGGGCCAGGGGAATGCCGTCGAGGATGAAGCGCTCGAGATCGGCCAGGGCAGCTTGAATCGTGGTCATAAGCCGTCAAGTCTACGAGGCGCGGCGATCCGTTCGCATCCGTATGGCTTGCCCCAACCTTCGGCATTGGTGGCCGCGCCCCCATCTTCCTATGCTGACCTGTCACTCGCAGGATGCCTTGAAGTGAGCCGCTCCCTTCCCCTTCGTAACGTCACCGTCGTCATCACCCGTCCCGCCGGTACCGCCGGCCCCCTGGCCCGTCGCGTTCGCAAGCTCGGCGGCATACCCGTGAGCGTGCCCGGGCTCTCCCTGCGTGCCACCGAAGACGCCGCGGCCGTCGATGCGGCTTTGCGCCGGGCGTTGGAGGGCGACGTGCTCGTATTCACCAGCCCGGCCGCCGTGCGCTTCGCGGTCGATGTGTTGCCCCTGGCCACCCGCGCCGCCGTGATCGCCGTGGGCCGCGGCACGGCGCGCGCGCTCAAGACGGCGAGCGTCGCCGAGGTGCGTTTCCCCGAAACCTCTCAAGACAGCGAGGGCGTGCTCGCGCTCCCGGAGTTGAACGCCGTCGCGGGCAAGCGCGTGGCCCTGGTCGGCGCGCCCGGCGGCAGGGGGCTGATCCGCGAGCAACTGGCCCTGCGCGGGGCGCTGATCGAGGAAATCCATGTCTACCATCGCGTGGCTCCCCGTATCGACCGGCGCCATATCGATCCCTTGCTGAAACTGGGGCGCCGCTCGGCGGTGCTGCTTTCCAGCGCCGAGGCCCTCGACCACCTGCACCGGGCCCTGATCGCCCCGGCCTGGCGAAGGCTGGTCCAGGCCGTGGCGGTCGTCAGCAGCGAGCGTTTGCGCGAGATCGCGATGCAGGCGGGATTCGAGCGCATCGCCGTGGCCCGTTCGGCCCTTCCGACCGACTTGCTCCAGGCCGCCAGCGAGGTCTCGTTCACCCGCCGTTGAGGGAGGTTCTCCATGCGTTGGCGTATGGCCTGCTAGCATGCCCGGCATGACGAACGAGACCTCCCCGACCGATACCGCCCCGGCGACGCCGGCCCCGGCCGTCACGCCGCCGTCCGCCCGAGTGGCGAGGCCGCCCGCTGCCGCGCCCCGTCGCGGCGGTGGCGCGCTGGCCGTGGCCATCCTGTTCTCGTTGGCGGCGCTCGGCGCGGCCGGCTACACCGCCTGGACGGTCTGGAACCTGCGCCAGGACGTCGGCGCGGCCAACGGCCTGCGCGGGCAGGTCGATACATTGCAAGCGGCCGTCGAAGGGTTGCGCGACGACAATGCCACGCTCCGCCGCCGGATCAACGACGCCGACGGAGTCAACCGGTCCGCGCGCGAAGAAATGCTCGGTGTCTCCGAGCGCACGCGCAACCTGGAAGACGCGGTCGCCAACCTCAGCGAGCGCAGCCTCAGCGGTCACGACGCCATGTTGCTGGACGAGGCGGAATCGCTGCTGCGCATGGCCAAGGAACGTTTCGCGCTGTTCGGCGATGCCAGCGGAGCCTTGTCCGCCTACGATCTGGCCGACCAGACACTGGCCGCGGTGAATGACAGCGCGTTCGCGGCCGTGAGGCAGAACGTGGGCGCCGAGCGCGAAGCACTGGCCGCCGTTGCGCCCGTCGCGCGCGCGAACGACCTCGCGGCGCTGGCTGATCTGCGCGCGCAGTTGCCGGGCCTGCCCTTGAAGAGCTCCGATGCGAAGGCAGCCGACAACCCGCAACGCGACTTCTGGCAGCGAGCCGGCGACGCCCTTGGCAGCATCGTGAAGGTCAGCCATGACGATGGCACGCCCCTGGGCCTGGCCGACGACGGGATCGCTCGCGAATTGGCCGCGCTGGATGTCGCGCATGCCGAAGCAGCGGTACTCGCTTATGACGACGTGAACCGGCAAGCGGCGTTGAAGCGTGTCGACGCCACGCTCGCCGCGCGCTTCGACACGTCATCGCCTGCGGTGCAGGCGGCGCGTTCGCGTGTGACGGCGCTGCTGGCCAGCCAGGCGAAGGGCGCCGAACCGAAGCTCGGCGCCGCGCTGACCGAGTTGCGCAACCTTCGCTCCGTGCACGCGCTGAAAGGTGGCGCACCCACGGCGGCCCCTGCGCATGCGGGGTCGGTCGCGGCGCCGCACGAGGGCACGCCATGAAGCTGTGGCGCTGGATCGTCGGCCTGATCCTCATCGCGGCGATCGCCGCCTTCGCGTGGCATTGGGTCGCGGACGACCCGGGCTACGTGCTTATCCATCTGCGCGGTACCAATGTGCAGATGACCGTGGTGACGGCGGTGGTACTCCTGTTGCTCGCCTGGGCGGCGGTCTCGGTGCTGGTCGCCCTGATCCGGTGGCCGTTCGGTGCGATGACGCGGCGCCATCGGCGACTGAGCCGACAGCGCCTCGCCGACGGTCTCGTATCGTTGATCGAGGGGCGCCATGGCGAAGCGGAACGGGACCTCAATCGGGCGGCCCGCTATCCGTCGGTGCGCGGTCCGGCCTTGCTCGCCGCGGCCGAAGCCGCCGAACGCCACGGCGAATCGGCGCGCGCGCTGGAAACGCTGGACCAGGCCGCGCAGGAGGCGCCGCGGGCCGCACGCATCATGCGCGCACGTTTGTTGCGCCGTACGGGCCGGCCGAGCGAAGCCGTCACCTTGCTGGCGCCCGAGGCCAACAGCGCCGGCCTGACGCCCGCCGGCTGGATCGAATTCGCGGAGGCTTCGCTTGAGGCAGGTGAACCGCGCAACGCCTTGCGTGCCCTCGAACCGCTGCAAAAGAGCGGTGAACTGGGCTCGCGCGCCTACGCGGAGATCGAATCGCGCGTCGTCGCCGCCTATGTGCGCAGCGCTCCCGATGGCGCCTCGCTGGCCACGTTGTGGTCGCAATTGCCGAAGGGTCAACGCCGCCTGTCTGCCGCCGTGGACGCCTACGCGCAACAAGCCGCACGGTTCGGCCAGACCATGGCCGCGATGGACGAGATCGAAACCGCGCTGCGCCGCGAATGGTCGCCGTCGCTTGTCGCCACCTACGGAAGCATGGGCGCGGAAGACCTGGAACAGCGCCTGCGTCGTGCCGAAAGCTGGATCGACACGCATCCCAACGATGCCGTGCTGCTCACCGCCGTCGGGCGCATGTGCGTGCGCGCGCGCCTTTGGGGCAAGGCCAAGCCGTACCTCGAACGTGCGCTGGCGATCGAACCGAACGTGGCCGCCTGGGAAGCCCTGGGCGATGTCTACGTCGGCGAGGACCATCCGGAACTCGCCCGTCGCTGCTATCGCAACGCCTTGGCGCTCGCCCGTGGGGAAGCGACCGAGGCGCTGCCGGATGAGTTGCGCAGCCGTCGCATCGACACGCGTGTCACGGCGGTGGAAGAGCGCGACCAGCACGGCGTACCGCGCTTGTCGCCCTGATCATTGATTGGCGGCACCAACGAAGTACATCAGGTTGTCTGCATTTTTGACGGCATTCGCTCGGTTGGATGTCGTCAACTCGTGCGCTCCATCCCGGCCGTACACATAATCCGCCGTCTCCCCACCCCGGTAATCCACGAAATGTGAGACCTCATGGATTATGGTCAGTCGTTGACTGTCATACGCGCCATCTTCTTTCCTGGGCATATACGTGAACGTGATCGTGTTGCTTGGTTCGATCAAGCGATTGTCTTTGAGTTGACCTCGCCCACCTTCTTCCTGGCTGTAGCCATAGGCATAGGGTTGTTCATAGCTCAGCTGGTATCGGGTGCCAGGCAGAAGCATGTAATCCGCCGGGAGATCGACCTCGTGCGAAAGCGTTTCGCCGGGTGCCAGGCGCCCGTAATAGCTATCCCCATCCTCTGGCAATACCCGAACATAGCGGCCAATGAACTTTGCTGCGCCACCCCGCTCGTCGACCACCTTGAAGACATTGTTCATGAGGTGATTTTCCGGCGTGTACAGGGGCGTGTGAACCCTTGGTAGATAGATCGTCGACTTGCCGTTGTTCTTCAGCGTGACCGTGATGGTTCCGTCACCCCACATTGAAGGTCTGCTGGCATCTATAAGCGAAACTTCCAGTTCGCGGTTTTCTCCTCGCCCAACGGCAAATGCATGGCCAGCGAAAACTAGCGATCCCGCGAGCAGCGTTAACAACCGTATTTTCATCCCTATCTCCTGCGCTCCATTGATTCGTCGACATTAACGAATCGCTTGGAATTGGCAACACAAGATTGCCAAAGTCGCAGGCTGTCTGGCTGTCTTGTCCAGCCCTCGTAATGCTGTCGGAAATTTTCCCTGAGACAAAGCGGATATGCCGTACCTAACCAGGTGAACGCTCAGCTGTGAACCCCTGTGTGGCCACGTGGGTCTGTTGCAATAACGGCCTAAGGAAAATCAGTGCGGCAACACATCCGTATCGGACAAGCTCGGAGATGAGCTCGTTTGTGCGTGCCAGCGTCCGGCTTGTTGGCAGCGGTGAGCGCGAGCCTTCAGTGCATCGACCTCGTCAGGTTGCTTGCCAGCGAATGCATCCGGTTTGTCCAATTCCTTGTAGAGCTCCATGCATCGATGCGGCGTGTCTCCGGAGGGGGATGCGCCGAGAAATGATACAAACGGCAAGGACGGTGAGCGGAGTAAGTCATTTACCGCAATGCGCGAGAGCCCGACGACACCTATCGCTGCGAGGACGACCGCTGCGCACCATCCCGTTCGTCGGTAGCTGCGCTTAGGTGCAGCGGAGGACTGAGCATCGAATTCCATACGCCACGCCTGAAGCGTTTCGCTAGAAAGGTGGAGGCTGAGCCACGCAGGAAAGCGTTCGTTGAGTTTCGCGATCTCCGGCCAGTGTCGCACCAACGCACTGTCGAAGCGCGCCTCGGCGCGTGCGAAGAGTTCCAGCCAGGCCCGTTGCCGATCCACCGCGAGCGATAGCCATGCTTCGCGCTGGGAAAGCACGTCTTCGATCCATCGGCCTCGTTGCCCCAACGCCGCCAGGTGTCCTACCTCGTCCCAGTGAAAACGTGCTTCGGCGGCGGCGAACACCTCGGCCCGGTGCGCGATTCGTTGAAGTCCGACAAGGTCGATCAGGTGCTCCTCGAACTGGCCGGGCGCATCGATGTACTGCGTGCGCAATTCAGCGAGGATATCGTCGAGCATGCGCGGTATGCCTTCGGCACGGCGAGCGCCGACGTCGGCGGCGAATCGCCACGCGAGCGTCACCGTGTAATCGACCGGGAGGGCAGGCGATTCCTCCGGTGATGGCTTGTCTTCCTTGTCCACCGCGCCAGCCATCGCGCCGCTGGCCGCGACCGCGGGTCCGCCGGCAGGTGCTTCGCCGTTCGTCGCCGCCGTGGTGTCCATCTGCTCGCACCACGTACGCGCGGCTTCGTAGGCGCGGCGAAGATGCTGGAATGCATCGGGATCGATTGCCGGGTCGATCTTTCGGACCGCCGCCGCGTACGCACGGCGCACCGCGATCTCGTCCGCGTGCGCGGGAAGCCCGAGGACGTCCAGGTGCCAGGGCGGCGTCATGCTCGGTTCGCCGGATCCAGCGCGAATCGATCGTCGTGTTCGATCGTCCGCAAGGCCTCGCGGAATACCACGGCTTCGCGTGAGGCAAGCCGCTGGTCCTGGGTGGCAAGCACCTGCTCGAAGCGAAGAATGATGCGACCAAGCCGCTCGCGGAGCTCGCCTGGGAGTTGCTCGTGGAGACGCTCCGCACGGACGAGCAGGGTGCGGTATTCGAGTGTGTCACGCGGATGTATCTTGAGGGCCGACAGCGCCTGCAATCGCCGTGCGATCTCCTCCGCAGGCATGTGTGCCTCACCGCTTTCGATCATCAGCCGCTTCACCTCGCCGCTGGCGACGACGGTCATCTCGACCTGCAGGAGGCCATCGACGTCATAGGTGAACCCGACGTCCACGCCATCGCCATGACCCGGGACGATGGGGATCGTGAGTTCGCCGAGGGCGATGTTGTCGCGGACCATGCGCGACTCGCCCTGGTAGACGCCGATGCGAATCTGCTTCTGCTCGGGCGTCGCCGGTGAAAAGCGCTCGACGCGACGGGTCGGAACGACGGTATTGCGTTGGATCACCGGCGCGAAGAACCCTGGTGCCTGCGAGCCGTTGTCCAACGGGCGCACGACCTCGGTACCGAGCGTGTATGGACAGACGTCCGTCACCACCATCTCGAGCGCCTTGTCCTTCATCTTCAGCCCCGCCTGCACCGCGGCACCCATGACGACCACTTCATCCGGGTTATGGCCGACGGCGGGAAAGCGGCCGAACATGCGCGCGGCCAGCGCACGGATCATCGGCATGCGCGTGGCCCCACCGGCCAGCACCACGCTGTCCAGATCCGCGGCGCGGATGCGTGCGTCGCGCATGGCGCGCTCGATGGGGCGCCAGAGGCGGTTGAGCAGCGGTTGGGCCAGTTTTTCAAATGCGGCGGCGTCGATGGCGACCCGAACCGGACGATCCTCATAACGAACCTCCAGCGTGGCGGTGCCGCTGGCGCTCAGTGTCCGCTTGACCCGTTCGGCGCTTGCCGCCAGGCGCTGCATGAAACGGGGGTCGTCACGCGCCGCGTCCGGCACGCCATTCGTGAAGGCGAGATCGGCGATCAGCGTGGCGAAATCCTCGCCGCCCAGCATGTTGTCGCCGGCGCTGGCGCGTACCTCCATGACACCCTCGAACGTCTCGAGGATGGATACATCGAACGTGCCGCCGCCGAGGTCGAAGACGAGAAACTGGGTTTCACTGCCGGCTTCGTGCAGCCCATAGGCGAGCGCGGCCGCGGTAGGCTCGTTGAGCAGGCGTTGCACCGCGATGCCGGCGAGTTCGCCGGCCAACCGCGTCGCCTTGCGTTGCGTGTCCGAGAAATAGGCGGGCACGGTCACGATGGCCCCGGTCACAGGCTCGCCGAGGAAAGCCTCGGCATCCTCCTTGAGCGAACGAAGGACCAGGGCGGAAAGCTCTTCCGCGCGATAATCGCGTTCGCCCAGGCGAACGCCGCGAGGGCTGCCCATGTAACGCTTGAACAGCGAGGCGCTCTGTTGCGGATGCGTTTGCAGGCGGTCCCGCGCGGCTTCGCCGACAAGCACGCTGCCATCCTCGTCGATGCCGACACAGGACGGCGTGAGCACGCTACCCAGCGCATTCGGGATGAGCCGGGGTGCGCCGTCGACCCACGCGGCGATGAGACTGTTGGTGGTACCGAGATCGATCCCGACGATCATTGCGCTTCTTCCCCTGGACTTGCGCGCGCTGCGCTGTCGTTCCAGTCCGGCGGACAGGGCCGGTTTCCGGACAGGGAAACACGACCCGGCCGGCGTTGGAGCCCCCTTACAACGCGGTCAGATTCGCGTAAGCGTAAACCAGCCACTTGCTGCCGGCATCTTCGAAGTTCACCTGCACGCGCATGTGCGCGCCGGCGCCTTCGGCGCTGACGATCGTTCCTTCCCCGAACTTCGGGTGGCTGACCCGCTGCCCGAGGCGGATCGGCGAGGCCTCCTCCACGGCCGAAGACGCGTAGCGGTCGGCATAGGCCGGGCGCGAGACCTGGACGCGCGGGCGCAACTCGTCGATCAGGTCGGGGGGGATCTCACCGAGGAAGCGAGAGGGTCGGGCCAGCATCTCCGTGCCGTGCATGCGGCGCGATTCCGCATGGGAAAGGTAGAGCCGCTCGCGAGCGCGCGTGATGCCTACGTAGGCGAGCCGGCGCTCTTCCTCGAGGCGGTTGTCTTCCTCCGTGGAGCGCTGGCTCGGGAAAAGCCCTTCTTCCATGCCGACCAGGAAGACCACGGGGAACTCCAGGCCCTTCGCCGAATGCAGCGTCATCAACTGCACGCAATCGTCCCAGGCCTCGCCCTGGCCTTCGCCGGCTTCCAGCGCGGCGTGCGAGAGGAAGGCGGAGAGTTCGTTGAGCCCGGCGTCGACGTCTTCCGGGGTCATCTCGAAGCGGCTGGCCACGTTGACCAGCTCGTCCAGGTTCTCCACGCGCGCCTCGCCGTTGCCACGCTTGTCGTTCTCGTAGAAGTCGCGCAGTCCGGTGTGGATGATGGCGTGCTCGATCTGTTCGGCAAGGCCGAGCGCGTTAGGCGCGTCGTTCCCTTCGCCGCCGTCGCCATCACCGTGGCCGCCGAAGGTGCGTGCGAGGTTGTCGATCAGGCCGATGAAGGCTTTCACCGCGTTCTTCGCACGGCCCGCCATCGAGCCGATGGAAGCCTCGGTGAGCGATGCCTCCCACATGGAACTGCCGTCGGTGCGCGCGCGCCGGCGCAGTTCGTCGAGCGTGCGATCGCCGATGCCGCGCGGCGGCGTGTTCACGGCGCGTTCGAAGGCGGCGTCATCGTGACGGTTCGACGCGAGGCGCAGGTAGGCGAGGGCATCCTTGATCTCGGCGCGTTCGAAGAAGCGAAGGCCGCCATAGACACGATAAGGCAGGTCGCGCTGGATCAACTGTTCCTCGAAGTTGCGCGACTGGGCGTTGGAGCGGTAAAGGATGGCGCAGTCGCGTGCGTTGCCGTGTTCGGCGATGTACTCGCGGATGCGCTCGATGACGAAGCGTGCCTCGTCCTGCTCGTTGTACGCCGCATACAGGGCGATGCGCTCGCCTTCGCCGCCATCGGTCCACAGCTGCTTGCCGAGACGGCCGCCATTGCGCGCGATGACCGCGTTGGCGGCCTTCAGGATCGTCGAGGTGGAGCGATAGTTCTGCTCCAGGCGGATCGTCTTCGCGCCGGGGAAATCGTGCAGGAACTGCTGCACGTTCTCCACCTTGGCACCACGCCAGCCATAGATTGCCTGGTCGTCGTCGCCGACGACGAAGGCTTGCCCGGTACTGCCGGCGAGCACGCGTATCCACGCGTACTGCAGGGTGTTGGTGTCCTGGAATTCGTCGATCAGCAGATAGCGCCAGCGGTCCTGGTAGTGCTTGAGGACTTGCGGGTCCTTCAGCCACAACTCGTGCGCACGCAGCAGGAGCTCGGCGAAATCCACCAATCCCGCGCGCTGGCATTGCTGTTCGTAGGCTTTGTAGATCTCCACGAAGGTACGGGTCACCGGGTGGTCTCGATGCTCGATCGCGTCGGGCCGCTTGCCTTCGTCCTTCCAGTTGTTGATTTGCCACGACGCCTGGCGTGGCGGAAAGCGCGCCTCGTCCAGGCCCATGCCGGCGATCACGCGCTTTATCAGCCGTTGCTGGTCGTCGGAATCCAGGATCTGAAAACCTTCGACCAGGCCGGCCTCGCGCCAGTGGCGACGAAGCAGCCGGTGCGCGATGCCGTGGAACGTGCCCACCGTGAGGCCTTGCGTGCCACCGGGAATGATCCCGTCCAGGCGGGTGCGCATCTCGCCGGCGGCCTTGTTGGTGAACGTGACGGCGAGGATCGCCCAGGGCGGTACCCGCTCCACCTGGGTGAGCCAGCCGATGCGATTGGTCAGTACCCGGGTCTTGCCCGAGCCGGCGCCGGCGAGGATCAGGTAATGGCCTGGCGGGGCGCTGACGGCCTCACGTTGGGCGTCGTTGAGGGAGTCGAGAAGGTGGGAAACATCCATCCACCTATTGTAGCGGTTGGGGGCCGTTCCGGCCCCCGCGCCGCGTCAACGCTTCTGTGCGATCCCCGCCACGGCGACGATGCCGCCGATGACGATGCCCGCGATGCCCACCCATTGCGGGATGGCCTTGTCGTGCGTGGCTTCGATCTTGGCCGAACCGATGGAGGCGACCGTGTCGGTCTTGCTGTAGCTGCCATTGCCCAGGGTCACCCAGAGGCCGAGGCCGATCAGGATGACGCCGACGATGATGAGACCTGCGCGCATATGCGTTCCCCTCCCTTGTCCGATGTGGCCGAGAGGATGCGGGTGGGAATGTGCAGGCTTTGTCTTTATCCCCGGCAAAAAAAACCCCGAGAGCCAGGGGAGCTCTCGGGGCCGGTGGACGGTCGGACCCAGGGGAAGATCGGACCGTCCGCAGGGTGACTCCAGGGAGGTGGAGTCCACCGATGGGACGCCGTTGCGTGCGTCCGAAGATATAGACGTCCGGAAACGGTTGAAGTTGCAACGCCGGGCGAAAAAAAGTCAGCCGGCGTTCATAGGGCCGATAATCAGTGAGTTGGCGCCCCCTCACCTGAACGACTATACGGAAATCTTACGTTTGGATGGCTATCCGCCGGCTCAATGGGCCTCGTCCCAGTTGGCGCCGACGCCGATATCGACCTGCAGCGGCACGCTGAGCGTGGCGGCACCGGTCATGTGCTTCTCGATACCCGTGCGGACCTCGTCCACCGCGTCCGCGCGGACCTCGAAGACCAGTTCATCGTGTACCTGCATGAGCAGGCGCACGTCGTCCCGGGGCTCGATCCAGGCGGCCACGGCGATCATGGCCCGTTTGATGATGTCCGCGGCCGTGCCCTGCATCGGCGCATTGATCGCCGCGCGTTCGGCGCCGGCGCGGAAGGCCTGGTTGCGCGAGTTGAGGTTCTCGAGGTACAGGCGGCGACCGAACAGGGTTCGTACGTAACCATCGCGATGGGCCTGTTCGCGCGTGGCGTCCATGAAGGCGCGTACACCCGGATAGCGCGAGAAATAGCGCCCCATGTAGTCGGAGGCCTCGCCACGGTCGACGCCGAGCTGGCGGGCAAGGCCGAACGAGCTCATTCCATACATCAGGCCGAAGTTGATCGCCTTGGCCGCGCGGCGCTGGTTCGTGGTGACCTCGGCTGGCGGCACGCCGAATACCTCCGCCGCCGTCGCTCGGTGCACGTCGCCGCCTTCCCGGAAGGCGCGGAGGAGACCCTCGTCGTTGGACAGGTGGGCCATGATGCGCAATTCGATCTGCGAGTAGTCGGCCGCGAGGATGCGCCATCCCTCCGGCGCGACGAACGCCTGGCGGATGCGCCGGCCTTCCTCGGTGCGCACGGGGATGTTCTGCAGGTTCGGGTCGGACGAGCTGATCCGGCCCGTGGCCACGGCGCCCTGGTGATAGCTGGTATGCACGCGGCCCGTGCGTGGATTGACGATGCCGGCGAGTTTGTCGGTATAGGTCGAACGCAACTTGGCGAGGCCACGGTATTCGAGGATCAGGCGCGGCAGCTCGTGCGTATCGGCGATGGCTTCCAGCGCTTCTTCGTTCGTCGAGGGCTGGCCCGTGGGTGTCTTGATCTTCGCCGCCAGCCCCAGTTCGTCGAACAGCACGGCCTGCAGCTGCTTCGGCGAATCGAGATTGAAGTCGTGGCCGGCCGAGGCATAGGCCTGCTTCTGCAGTTCGACCATGCGCTTGCCGAGCTGCTGGCTCTGCTTGCGCAACTCGTTCGCGTCGATCAGCACGCCGATGCGTTCCATCCTGGCCAGGACGGGCACGAGCGGAATCTCGATGTTCTCGTACACGTCGCGCAGGGTGGGCTCGGCTTCGAGCTTCGGCCACAGCGCATGGTGCAGGCGAAGCGTGATGTCGGCGTCTTCGGCGGCGTAGCGGCAGGCGGTGTCGCAGTCCACCTGCGAGAAGGAGATCTGCTTGGCGCCCTTGCCCGCGACGTGTTCGTACTTGATCGTCGTGTAGCCGAGGTAGCGCGAGGCCAGGGAGTCCATGTCGTGGCGCGTCGCGGTGGCGTTGTACACGTACGACTCGAGCATCGTATCGTGCGCCAGGCCGCGCAAGGCGATGCCGTAGTGCGAGAGGATGTTGATATCGTACTTGCCATGTTGTCCGACCTTCGGCCTCGACGGGTCCTCGAAGATCGGTTTCAGCGCGCCGAGCACGTGCTCGCGCGACAGCTGTGCCGGCGCGCCCGGATAATCGTGCGCCAGTGGGATATAGGCGGCCTTGCCCGGTTCGACCGCCAATGACAAGCCGACGATGTCCGCCTGCATCGCGTCGATGCTGGTGGTCTCGGTATCGAAGGCGATCAGCGGCGCGGTCTCGAGCTTTTCCAGCCATGCCGCCAGGCGTTCCTCGGTCATGACCAGCTCGTATTCACCCTCGGCGCCGAGGGCGGCGTCGGGTGCCGTGGCGGGCGCGGCGACGGCCGCCGGCGTGGCGGCTTGCACCGCGGTGACGGGCACGGCCGTGTCCGTGGCGGCGGCATCCAGCTCCTTCAGTGCCGCCTTGAAGTCATAGCGTGTATAGAGTTCGCGCAGTGCCTCGACGTCGCGGTCGCGCACGCGCAGGTCGGTGGGACCCTGCTCCAGCGGTACGTCCGTGCGGATCGTGACCAGTTCGCGCGATAGCGGCAGGCGTGGGATCGCCGCCCGCAGGTTCTCGCCGATCTTGCCGCCGATCTTGTCCGCGTTCGCGAACAGCCCGTCGAGGTTGTTGTATTCGGCCAGCCACTTCGCCGCCGTCTTCGGGCCGCACTTCTCCACGCCCGGCACGTTGTCGATGCTGTCGCCCATGAGGGTGAGGTAATCGACGATCTGTTCCGGCCGCACGTTGAACTTCTCGATGACGCCATCGATGTCCATCGTGGTGTTGGTCATCGTGTTGATCAGCACGATGTGCGCACCGACCAGCTGGGCGAAATCCTTGTCGCCGGTGGAGATGATCGTATCGATCCCCTGGCTCGCGGCCTGGCTGGCGAGGGTGCCGATCACGTCGTCGGCCTCGACGCCGGGTACGCAAAGTATCGGGAATCCCAGGGCGGCCACGATCTTCATCATCGGGTCGACCTGTGCACGCAGGTCATCCGGCATGGACGGCCTGTTCGCCTTGTATTCGGGGTAGAGGTCGTCGCGGAACGTGCGGCCGGGGGCGTCGCAGACGAAGGCGACGTAGTCGGACCCGGCCTTCATCGTCGTGCGCAGCATGTTGACGATGCCGAACAGCGCGCCGGTGGGCTCGCCGTAGGTGTTGGTCAGGGGCGGCAGCGCGTGGAACGCGCGGTACAGGTACGAGGACCCGTCGATGAGCGTGAGCGTAGGCATTTCCGGATTCTCTCATGGTCGCGCGCGGGTCGCCCGTTCACGTCGCCGGAGGGGTGGGAATTGCTATCCTCGCAGTCCCTTATGGAGAGATTCCCATGAACCGCTCGCACGTCCTCGTTGCCGCGCTCGCCCTGGTACTGGCGCTACCTGCCGTTGCGCAGAACGCCCAGGATTCGTCGTCGTTCAAGCCGGCCCCGCCTCCGCCGGGCCTGAACGATCCGGGCGTCAAGGCGGGCGAACCGGACCGGTCGGGCCTGAAGCCGATCGAGAGGCCGGTGCCTTACGACGAGGCCCAGGACGGCAAGACCACGCCGGCCACGTCGGACGCCAATGGCGGCTCGCGTTCCGCCGTGGCGCTGCCCTCCATGCAGGACAACGGCGCGGTCGACGCCCGGGGCCAGCAGGCACCGCAGGTCACCGTGCGCCAGCAGGGCGACGATCGCGTCGAGGAATACCGCACGGGTGGCAAATTGTTCATGGTCGTGGTGACGCCGAAGAACGGCGTGCCGCAGACCTACATGGCCGATCCTGACGGGAAACTCCATCACGATCCGAAGAACGGGCCGGTGAACCCGGTTTATTACAAGGTCTACGAATGGGGCCAGGCGCCGAAGCCTGCTGGTTCGAACTGAGGTAGGCGGGGCTGGGGGCTTGCCGTGGCGTGGCCCGCTGCCGCGGGGTCGCCGCTGAAGCGGCTCCCACAGTGGAGCGGCTCCCCCACAGTGAAGGGGCTCCCACAGTGAGGTGGCTCCCATCGGGACGTAACTCCCATGCTGCGACGGTGGTCATCCTTATTCAGCCGTCCAGCTCCGGGTAATGACGGAAGATGCCGTTCGTGTTGAACGGCACGCGCCGTTCCGATGCGAGATAGGCGGCGATATTCGGGCGGTCCGCAACGCGCCTGGCAAGGTCCCTCAACAGCGGCAGGTTCTGCCTCGCCATCGCCTTTGGAAAGGCGTAATCCAACCCGGCCATCACCTGGAACAACGACAGGTCCACATAGGAATGCTCGCGCAGCGGATGCCTACCGCCACCGCGTTCCAGCACCTGCTCGAAATAACCCAGGAATTTCGGAATCCTCGATTCGCGAAAATCCTTCGCGCGCCGCTTCGCCTCGGTGCGCTGGTCCTCGTAATACTGCTCCGTCGATACCGGATGATGGGTATCGTGCACCTCGGCCACGAGGTCGGTGATGGTCAGTTGCAACTGGTGGGCGTAAAGGCGCCGTGACTCGCTCTCCGGCACCAGTCCATGTCGCGGCCCGAGGTATTGCAGGATATTCGCCACCTGGGCGATCACCAGCCGCCCCGACGCCAGGAACGGGGGCGCGAAGGGCAGGGCACCTTCGTGGTTCCCTTCGAGGAACGCCGTCATGACCTCGTCGCCCTCCTCGCGGGCAACGTCGGTGTAGGCCGCGCCAGCGTCTTCCAGGCACAGGCGCACGAATTCGCCCCGGCCTTGCAGGCCCGTCCAGTAATACAGCCGGTAGCTCATCACCGGTCTCCCGCGGTCAAAGCCCGCATGATGAAACGGTGACCTTCAAGCCAGCGTGAGCGCGATATCCCGCAACGTGTTCCATACGGTCTGCGCCGGGGGCGAAAGCGAGCGTGCGCGGCGCCTCAGGAGGGTGACCTCGCGATCCACCGACGGCGACAGCGCTCGTGCGGCCAGGCCGGGACGCAAGGCGTCCAGCGACAGCGCAGGCGTGATGGTCACGCCGAGGCCGGCCTCGACCATGCGAAACGCCGTGTGCGGATGGCCCACTTCAAGCGCCACGTTCATGGCGATCTCCCGCGTGGCGAACGCGGCGTCGATCAGTCGCCGGCTACCCGAGGCGTGGTCGAGCAGGATGAGAGGTTCGCGCGCCAGCGATTTCCACGGCACGCTCGTCTTCGCGGCGAAAGGGTGGTCGAGGCGGCAGACCAGCCGGAACGGATCGCGCAGGATCGTCTCCGCATCGAACTCTTCCACCGTGGCGGGCTCGACCGTGAGACCGAAGTCGACCTCGCCACCGCGTATCGCATCCAGCACCTGCGCCTGGGTCTGGTCGCGCAACAGGATCTCCAGCGATGGGTGCTCAAGGGCGCAGCGGGCGATGCAGGCGGGCAGGAGACCCGCCGAGAGCGTCGGCACGGCCGCGACGCGTACCCTGCCACGTAACGGGTCCGCCTGCGTCCGTGCATGCGCGAGCACGCCGTCGAGTTCGTCCAGCACGCGGGATACCGCTTGTTCCAGGTACCGGCCCGCCTCCGTGGGCACGACCTCTCGCGTGCTGCGATCGAACAGGCGTACGTCCAGTTCCGCTTCCAGGTCGGAGATCAGGCGGCTCACCGCCGGCTGGGTCAGGTGCAGGGATTCCGCCGCACGCCGGAAGTGTCGATGGCCGGCCACGGCAAGGAAGGCGCGGAGCTGTCGAAGCGAGACATTCATAAGATAAATGTATCATTGGATCAGATAAAACGAATTGCCTTATGGAAGGCGGGGCGGTGAAATACCTTCACCCCTTCCTACGCCAGTCGCCGCCATGCGCCGCTTCCTTCCCGATGGATTCACGCTTTCACTGGTCGCCACCGTGCTGCTGGCCAGCCTCCTGCCGTGCCGCGGCAGCGCCGCCGGCGTTTTCGAGGTGGTCACCGACGTCGCCATCGGCCTCCTTTTCTTCCTGCATGGGGCGAAGCTCTCCCGTGAGGCGGTGGTCGCGGGGATGACCAACTGGCGGCTGCATCTCACCGTCCTCGCCAGCACCTTCCTGCTGTTCCCTCTGCTAGGCATCGTGTTGAAGCCGGTGCTCTCGCCGCTCGTATCGCCCGACCTCTACCTCGGCATCCTGTTCCTGTGCACCTTGCCGTCGACGGTGCAGTCGTCGATCGCCTTCACGTCCATCGCGCGCGGCAACGTGCCGGCCGCCATCGTCTCCGCGTCCGCATCGAGCCTGCTGGGCATCTTCGTCACGCCCTTGCTGGTCGGTGTGGTGATCGCGGGTACGGGGCAGGGCGGGCTCTCCCTGCACGCGGTCGGTGCGATCGTGGTGCAGCTGTTCGTTCCGTTCGTCGCCGGACAGATCGCGCAGCGCTGGATCGGCGGTTGGGTGCGCAAGCATGCCACCCTGCTCACTTTCGTCGACCGGGGCTCCATCCTGCTGGTGGTATACACCGCCTTCAGCGCAGCGGTGTTGCAGGGCTTGTGGCATCAGCTGCCCATGCCGGTGCTGGCGGGATTGGTGGTGGTGAACGCGGTACTGCTGACCTGCGCGCTGCTCATCACGCGCTATGGCGCGAGGGCGCTCGGTTTCGCCAAGGAGGATGAGATCACCATCGTCTTCTGCGGTTCCAAGAAGAGCCTGGCCGCCGGCGTCCCGATGGCGAAAGTGTTGTTCGCCGGGCATCCGCTCGGCTTGATCGTGCTGCCGATCATGCTGTTCCATCAGATACAGCTGATGGCGTGCGCGGTGCTGGCCCGGCGGTATGCGCTGCGCAGGGACGGGGCTCCGGGGGCGCTTGTCGCTGGCGATGTGAGGCGATGAGGCGGACTTGAATCGCCGACAGGGTCGGCTCCCACCGAGGCAAGGTTGAATCGCCGACAAGGTCGGCTCCCACCAGGGCGGGGCTTTCCCCAAGGCGGGATTGGACCTTTGCCCTGGTGGGAGCCGACCCTGTCGGCGATGCTTCGTCAGTGGCGGAAGTGACGAACGCCCGTGAACACCATCGCCATGCCGTGCTCGTCCGCCGCGGCGATGACCTCGCTGTCGCGCATGGAGCCGCCTGGCTGGATCACTGCCCGGATGCCCGCCGCGGCGGCCGCGTCGATGCCGTCGCGGAACGGGAAGAACGCGTCCGAGGCCATCGCGCTGCCCGGCACCACGAGGCCGGCTTCCTCGGCCTTGAGGCCGGCGATCTTCGCGCTGACGACGCGGCTCATCTGGCCCGCGCCGATACCGATCGTGCGGTTGTCCTTGGCGTAGACGATCGCGTTGGACTTCACCATCTTCGCCACGCGCCAGGCGAACAGCAGGTCGTCGAGTTCGGCGGGCGTGGGCTGGCGCTTGCTCACGACCTTCAACTCGTCCTGTCGGACCTGTCGATGATCGGCCGTCTGCACGAGCAGGCCGGAGCCCACGCGCTTCACGTCGTGCGTGTTGCGGCCGTCGCCTGGCGGGATTTCCAGCACGCGCACGTTGGCCTTCTTCGCCGCTTCCTCGACCGCCCCGGCATCCACTTGCGGCGCGATCATCACTTCGACGAACTGGCGCTTCAGGATGGTCCTCGCCGTCTCCGCGTCCAACGGACGGTTGAACGCGATGATGCCGCCAAAGGCCGAGGTCGGGTCGGTGGCATAGGCAAGTTCATAGGCGGCCAGTGGGTCGGCCGCCACGGCGACGCCGCAGGGGTTCGCGTGCTTCACGATCACGCACGCCGGCGCGTCGAACTGTCGCACGCATTCCCAGGCGGCATCGGCATCGGCGATGTTGTTGAACGACAGTTCCTTGCCCTGTAGCTGGCGGAACGTGGCGAGCGTGCCGGGCGCGGGATGGAGGTCGCGGTAGAACGCGCCGGCCTGGTGTGGATTCTCGCCGTAGCGCAGGTCCATCACCTTGATGAAGCGGCCGTTCGACTGTTCGGGAAATTCCGCGCGCCTGGCGACCGCGGTGTGCACATCGTCGAGCGTGATACTGGACAGGTAATCGCTGATGGCGGCATCGTAGTTCGACACGCGGTTGAATGCGGCAACGGAAAGCCGGAAACGCGTGGCGCGCGAGAGTCCACCCTTCTGCTCGATCTCCGCCAGCGCCTCTTCGTATTGCGCCGGATCGGTCAGCACGCCGACATCGTTCCAGTTCTTGGCGGCGGCGCGGAGCATGGCCGGACCGCCGATGTCGATGTTCTCGATGGCGTCTTCCAGCGTGCACGCCGGATCGGCGACCGTGCGCTCGAAGGGATAGAGATTGAGCACGAGCAGGTCGATCGGAACGATGCCGTGTTCCGCCATGACCTCGTCGTCGGTGCCGCGGCGGCCGAGCAAGCCACCATGGACGCGCGGGTGCAGCGTCTTCACCCGCCCATCCATGATCTCGGGAAAGCCGGTGAGGTCGCCCACGTCGCGCACGGGGATGCCTGCGTCGCGAAGCGCCCTGGCCGAGCCGCCGGTGGAAAGTATTTCGACGTTCGCGGCGGCGAGGCGGCGAGCCAGCCCGGTCAGGCCCTGCTTGTCGGAAACACTGACGAGCGCGCGGCGGACGGGAACGAGATCGGGCGTGGGCATGGGCACTTCCGGGGAGGAAAGCGCGTCATTATAGCCGCCCGGACGTCCATGCGGTCCCGGCGGTGTGCCGGTCAGGAAATTCCGTGGGCGGCGAGCTTCTTGCGCAGGGTGGCGCGGTTGATGCCGAGTGCGGCGGCGGCGCGGCTCTGGTTGCCTTCGTGGAAGGAAAGCACCTCGCGGAGCAGAGGGCCTTCGACCTCCCGGATCACGAGGGCGTGCAGGCCTTCGCCGAACTCGGTATCACCGATATCGGCGAGATAGCGACGAACCGTACGACTGACACATTCGCTGAGAGCGCTCTGCATGGAGGTTTCGTTGGCGGCCTCGCCGGCAGACAGTCTCACAGCGTTCAAGGCATTCCCCTCTCGCGGGCCGGAGCGTGGATCCCCGGTCGGTTCTTATCGGTATGGTGCTTCTTGGGCTGCGACCCGCACACCTCGTCGGGGTGGTGGAAAGTCGCGAAGGGAACCGAGTGTACTCGCCCCGGCGGCCGAAGTGCAGGCTTGCAAAAAGAAATTTTTTCGAACGCTTCACTCGAAGCTGAATGCGAAAGCCACGGCTCGCTGGCCCGGGTCTTGCACTTCGAACACCATGGCCGTCGTCACCCCGCTGGCGAGACCGCGTGAACGCGCCGACGCATCGCCTACGTAATCCTCGGGTTGGAAACGGCGCATGGCGAGCCGCTGGCCGCTGGCATCCGAGAGGACGATGGTGACCACGGGATACGGCTGCGCGAACGATGCATCGTTTCGCACGCTGGCGGTGATGAGCAAGCCGTCGGTGACGGACGGATGTTGCTCGACGTCGCGTGCGAGCAAGCGCAGGCGGGAAGGGGCGGATACGAGAGGCAGATGGCAGCCGATCATCGCGCACCCCGTCTCCAGGACGGGTCCGATGGTGGGGTCGGCGATGAGGACGTCCCGCTTGGCCCATGCCAGCTGTGCCCCGAGGCCGAGAATCAGCACGGTGCAGGTGCCGACCCAGGCGGCGGTGTGCCATGACCGGCGCTTCCGCTTCGCGAACCGTGGCGTGAACGTTAACTGTGAAAAGTCTTCCCCCGTTTCCGCGTCGGCGATATCTTCCTCCACGACAGGGCTTGCCTCGAAGCCTCCGGCAGCCGTCTCGGCCACTGGCCGCGGCCGGAACACCGCCACTTCGGCGGTCGGCGGTTCACGATCCAGTGCGTGTTCCGCCAGCCGCGTGAACGGCTCCGGCGGCAGCTGTTCGGCCAGCGTGCCCAGGGCGTTGAAGACGGCGTCGCAGTGGCTGCAACGCACGCAGCCGCAGGCATGGACCAGAAGCTCGGCTTCCAGCTTATAGACGGTGAGGCACTCGGGGCACTGCGTATACATGACGCCCGATCATAACGGTCGCGCCGTGCCCGTGCGCGCCCGGTAGAATCATGGACCCGCCCACCGCACTGGCCCCACGATGCCCTGGCTCGAACTTTCCCTCACGATCCGCGCCGCCGAACAGCCACGTGTCGAAGCGACGCTGGAAGACCTCGGCGCGCTGTCCATCACGCTGCAGGACGCCGATGCGGAAACACCCGACGAAGAAGCCATCTTCGAACCCGGGGTGGGCGAGATCCCGTTGTGGAACCAGATCGTGCTCAATGCGCTGTTCGACGCCGGCGCCGACAAACGCGGCCTGACCGCGGCCATCGCCGACGACCTGCCCTTCATCGAGCCTTCCCACATCACCTGGCGCGAGGTGGAGGACCAGGACTGGGAGCGGGCGTGGATGGACCAGTTCAAGCCGATGCCGTTCGGCCGCCGGTTGTGGGTCTATCCGTGGAACATCGAGCCGCCGGCGGATGGCGGGATCGTCGTGGTGCGGCTCGATCCCGGCCTCGCCTTCGGCACGGGAACGCACCCGACCACGGCGATGTGCCTGGAATGGCTCGACGGCCAGCAGATGGCCGGCAAGTTCGTCCTCGACTACGGTTGCGGGTCGGGCATCCTCGCCATCGCCGCCCTGAAGCTGGGCGCGTCACGCGCCGTGGGTATCGACAACGATCCCCAGGCCTTGCTCGCTTCGCGCGACAACGCCGAACGTAACGGCGTCCATGGCGATCTGGACGTCTATCTGCCGGGCGAGGCGCCTGCCGCGCAAGCCGACGTGCTCGTGGCGAATATCCTTGCCGGTCCCCTCGGCGAGCTAGCCCCGACTTTCGCCGCGGCCGTGAAGCCCGGGGCGCCGTTCGCGCTCTCGGGCATCCTCTCCGGGCAGCACGAGGAGTTGCTCACGCGTTACGCGGAATGGTTCGACGAACTGGAAGTCCGTACGCTCGAGGATTGGGTACGCATCAGCGGCCGACGCAAGGTCTGACGCCCTGGTGGGAGCCGACCCTGTCGGCGATCCCGCGGCGGCGGGCCAGGTTACGGCAAGCACCCATCGCCGACAGGGTCGGCTCCCACCAGGGTTCTTGCCAGGCCTCCAGCAAGAGTCCTTTCCAAAGAGCTCTTTCATAAAAAAATCCCGCCTCGCGGCGGGATTTCTCATTACGCCGATGGCGTCTCTTTCTGCTCCGCCATTCGTTTTTCCAGGTAGTGGATGTTCTGCCCACCCTGCTGGAAACCGACGTCGGCCATGATCCGCTGTTGTAGCGGGATATTGCACTTCACGCCTTCGATCACCGTCTCGGTCAGGGCCATGCGCATGCGTGCGATGGCCGTGGCGCGGTCAGGGCCGTGGACGATGATCTTGCCGATCATCGAATCGTAGTTCGGCGGGATGCGGTAGCCGTCGTACAGGTGCGTGTCGACGCGTACGCCGGGGCCACCGGGGGCTTCGAAACGCTTCACCGTGCCGGGGCTCGGCATGAAGGTGTCGGGGTCCTCGGCATTGATGCGGCATTCGATCGCGTGGCCGTTGAGGACGATGTCCTCCTGGCGGATCGACAGCTTTTCGCCACCGGCGATCAGCAGCTGCTCGCGGACGAGGTCGATGCCGGTCACCAGTTCCGTCACCGGGTGCTCCACCTGGATGCGGGTGTTCATCTCGATGAAGTAGAAGCGGCCGTTCTCGAACAGGAACTCGAACGTGCCCGCGCCTCGGTAGCCGATGCGGATGCAGGCGTCGACGCAGACCTTGCCGATCTGCTCGCGCAGTTCCGGCGTGATGCCTGGTGCGGGCGCCTCTTCCACCACCTTCTGGTGGCGGCGCTGCATGGAACAGTCGCGCTCGCCGAGGTGGATGGCGTTGCCCTGGCCGTCGGCGAGCACCTGGATTTCCACGTGGCGTGGGTTTTCCAGGAACTTCTCCATGTAGACCTGATCGTTGCTGAAAGCCGCCTTGGCTTCCTGCTTGGTCATGACGATGGAGTTCGCCAGGTGGGCCTCGGTGCGCACGACGCGCATGCCGCGACCGCCACCGCCACCGGCCGCCTTGATGATGACCGGATAACCGATCTCGCGTGCGATGCGGATGTTCTCGTCGGTGTCGTCGCCCAGCGGGCCGCCGGAGCCCGGCACGCAGGGCACGCCCGCGGCCTTCATGGCGCGGATCGCCTCCACCTTGTCGCCCATCAGGCGGATGACGTCGGCGGTGGGGCCGATGAAGACGAAGCCGGATTGCTCGACCTGCTCGGCGAAATTCGCGTTCTCCGAGAGGAAGCCGTATCCCGGATGGATCGCACCCGCGTCGGTGATCTCCGCGGCGGCGATGATCCGTGGAATGTTGAGGTAGCTGTCGGCCGAGGGACCCGGTCCGATGCATACCGATTCGTCGGCCAGGCCGACGTGCTTGAGGTTGCGATCGACGGTGGAGTGCACCGCGACCGTCTTGATGCCGAGCGCGTGGCACGCGCGCAGCACCCGCAGCGCGATCTCGCCGCGATTGGCAATAACGACCTTCTCGAGCATGAGTCGGGGCCTCAGGCGATGACGAACATCGGTTCGTCGAATTCCACCGGCTGGCCGTTCTCGACCAGGATGGCGACGACGGTACCGGAAACGTCGGCCTCGATCTGGTTGAACATCTTCATCGCTTCGATGATGCCCAGGGTCTCGCCGGCCTTGACCTGCTGGCCGACGCTGGCGAAGGCGGGGGCGCCCGGCGTCGATGCGGCGTAGAAGGTGCCGACCATCGGCGCCTTGACCACGTGGCCGGGCGGCAGGCCCGGCTCCGCAGGCGGCGCGGCGGGGGCGGCGGCAGGTGCGACGGCGACCGGGGCGGCGACGGGAGCGGGCGCCGCCATCATCTGGGGAGCGACGGCGGTGCCCTTGGGCACGCGTGAGAGACGCACCACTTCCTCGCCTTCCTTGATTTCCAGCTCGGCGAGGTTGGATTCCTCGAGCAGGTCGATGAGCTTCTTGATCTTGCGCAGGTCCATGGGACAAACCTTCTGGTGGTGGATGCGGACGCACATGGCGTCTCGCGAATGGGAATCAGGCGGCGGGGATGGCCAGCCGGAGCAGCGCGGCCTCGAGCGCCAGCCGGTAGCTGTCGCCGCCGAAGCCGCAGATCACGCCGGCGGCGAGGTCCGACACATACGAGTGGTGCCGGAACGGCTCGCGCGCGTGGGGATTGGACAGGTGGATCTCGATGAACGGGATGGACACCCCGGCGAGCGCGTCGCGCAGGGCGACCGATGTATGCGTGAAGGCGGCTGGATTGATGAGGATCCAGGCCGTGCCCTCGTCGCGGGCCTGGTGGATCCGCCCGATCAGTTCGTGCTCGGCGTTGGACTGGAACCAGCCCAGGTCATGCCCGGCGGCCTGCGCCCGGGCTTGCAGCGACGTGTTGATGTCGGCGAGCGTTTCATGCCCGTAGACCGAAGGCTCGCGAACGCCGAGGAGATTGAGGTTGGGTCCGTGCAGGACGAGGATCCTGGCCACTGTTCACCTGTGCCGTGGGTCCGGGGCTCCGGAACGCCGCGAAGTGTGCGCCTGTCGCCCACCCTTGTCCAGTTCGGTGAAGTTCGACGTAGTTCGCTGGAGATCGCGACTTTCCAGACGCTCGCGTATGTTTCGGCCATCGTCGACAGGGTCGAGGCAGCGGGCCAGTTTGAGGCAAGCACCCGTCGCCGCTGAAGCGGCTCCCACAGGTCGAGCGGCGGTGACTGCCCCGATGGGAGCCGACCTTGTCGGCGATTCCCCGCCTCACCGCTGTGCAAACAACGCCCGCCAGCCCTCGATCCCCAGCCGGTCCAGTGTCTCCATGTTCGCCTCGAAGATCTTCGAGGCCTCCGGGAAGGCCGCCACCGCGCGGTCGATGCTCGTTTCGCGCAGCAGGTGCAGCGTGGGGTAAGGCGAGCGATTGGTGTAATTGGTGATGTCGTCGGGGGCGGTGCCTTCGAACTGGAAGGCGGGATGGAAACTCGCCACCTGGATGTCGCCCTCCAGGCCGAGGTCGGCCACCGTCTCATCCGCCACTTCGAGGAATTCGTTGTAGTCGAGGAAATCGTCGAGCACATGGGGATGGATCAACAAGGTGGTGTCCACCATCTCCGGATCGGTGTCGCGAAGAAATTCCAGCTCACGGACCAGATCGGCGTGCAGTTGCAGCGGCTGCGTGGCATCGCTGACCACGTAACGAATCTGTCCCTTCTTGTGCACCGCCTTGGCGAAGGGGCACAGGTTGAGGCCGATGACCGCGCGTTCGAGCCAGAGACGCGTCGCCTCGATCACCTCGTCGGGTGGGAGCATGGGATCCATGGGAGAGCCTCCGTGGTTCAGGGCGTGAGCCAGGCGTCGAGTTCCGCCTGGCTGAACGTGCCGAGCTTGCGCCGCAGGATACGCCCGTCCTCGCCGACGAGGACGCTGTAGGGCAGTACGCGGCGCGTGTTGCCGAAAGACAGCGAGCCGCCTGGGGCGTCGCTATCCGCAAGCACCACCGGATACGCCACCGGCCGGGCCGCGAGATAGGCACGCACGGCGCCTGCCGTGTCCTCGGCCACGCCGAGGATGGCGACGTTGCGTGCCTTGTAACGTCCCGCGTTCTCGCTCAACAGCGGCATTTCCCGCCGGCAGGGGGCGCACCAGGTGGCCCAGAAGTTGATGAGCAGGCGCTTGCCACGCCAGTCGGAAAGCTGGCGCGGCTTGCCTTCCACGGTGAGGAAGGTGGCCGGTGGCGGGAGCTCGCCGACATCCGCCACCGTGACGCCTTGCGGCGGTGGCGGATTCAGGCGGCGATGCTCGAGGTACAGCCCCGTGGCCGCGGCGGCGATGGCCAGTACCACGATCCAGAAGGTCGGGCCGCGGCTCATGGATGCGCGGCGGCCTCTAGCGCTTTCTCGACGCTGTCGTAGGTGAGCACCGTGGACAGCTTGCGGCCATCGCCGCCGCCCTTCGGGTAGACCACGTAGAGCGGAACGCCCACCGAGTGGTACTGCTCGAGGAAGGCCGCGATGGTCGCGTTCACGTCGGTCCAGTCGCCCTTCATGTAGACGGTGCCGGTGCGGGCGAGCAAGGCCTTGAAGGCATCGGTATCGAGCACCGCCTTCTCGTTCGCCTTGCAGGTGATGCACCAGTCGGCCGTCATGTCGACCAGGACCGGCGTTCCCGCGCCACGCAGCTCGGCCAGCTTTTCCGGGGAATACGGCACGGACCCGTCGGCGGCCACGCGCAGGGCCGCGGCCTGTGCCGGCAGTCCATGCACGACCCAGAGCGCCGCGGCGGCACCGATCATCAGCACGCTGGTGAACACCCAGGACAGGCGCGCTCCACGGCTGCGCCCGTACCACCACAGCGCCATGGCCAGCAGTACGCCGCCGGCGAGCACGAGGGCGGTCGCATCGGCGCCGCGCTGCTTGGTCAGTACCCAGAGCAGCCAGACGGCCGTGAGGTACATCGGAAACGCCAGCAGCTGCTTGAGGGTCTCCATCCACCGGCCCGGACGTGGCAACAGCCGCGCGATCGCCGGCACGAATCCGATCAGCAGGAAGGGCAGGGCGAGGCCGAGTCCGAGCGCCAGGAAGATCAGGAAGGCCACGCCCAGGGGCGCGGCGAAGGCGAAGGCGATCGCGGAGCCCATGAAGGGCGCGGTGCAAGGGCTCGCCACGACCACGGCCAGCACGCCGGTGAAGAAATCGCCGGAGGGGCCCGAACGCGCCGCGAGACCGCTGCCCACGTTGCCCAGCGAGCCGCCGATCTCGAACACGCCCGACATCGAGAGGCCGACTGCCAGCATCACGTAGACGAGCAGGCCGATCGCCAGCGGTTGCTGGAACTGCGCGCCCCACTGGATGCCATGGCCCGCCGCGCGGATGCCGACGATGACCAGCCCGAGGATCGCGAAGGCGGCCAGCACGCCGGCCGTGTACCAGAGCGCATGCTTGCGTGCGGCGCCCGGGCTTTCCCCGCTTTCGAGCACGGTGATGGCTTTCAGCGACAACACCGGCAACACGCACGGCATGAGGTTCAGCACGAGGCCGCCGAGCAAGGCGAGGCCGATGGCCGCGATGAAGCCGACGGGCGCGTCACCGCCGGGCGCCAGGCCGGGCGGTGGCGGCGTCGGTGCGACATCCGTC